>CALDKP010000267.1 GCA_937898535.1 uncultured Sphingomonadales bacterium
CCTGAGGGGTCGGAATCGGACAAGCCATTCAGCCGCTTCATGTCGATCTATGCGGCACTTTGCCGCAATCATATGGCCAAATGGGGTACAACCCAGCGGCAAATCGCCGCCGTTTCTGCGAAAAACCACCAGCATTCGGTACACAATCCTTGGTCGCAATTCCGCAAGCCCTTCACCATCGATGAAGTCCTTGGTTCGCCGCCAATCACCTATCCACTGACGTTGCCGATGTGCGCACCGGTAACCGATGGCAGCGCCGCCGCAATAATCTGTACCGAAGAAGGCCTGAAGCGCATCGGCGCTGACCGTAGTCGCTGTATTAAGGTCGCCGCCAGTGTCGTGCGTTCGGCGAGCAGCCGTAGCATCGACCAGCATGAACTTAACCTCGCCCGTCTGGCGGCAAATCAAGCTTATGAAATTGCAGGTCTCGGCCCCAGCGACATGCACGTCGCGGAAGTGCATGATGCTGCAGCCATGGGTGAAATTATTCAGGTCGAAAATCTTGGCTTCGTTGAAATGGGACATGGCGGACCTGCGGCAGAACGCGGCGACTTCACCATCGGCGGCCGCATTCCGGTAAACCCATCAGGCGGCCTGGAATCCAAGGGACATCCGTTGGGCGCGACCGGTATTGGCCAACTGTACGAATTGGCAACCCAGCTTCGCGGTGAGGCTGGCGCACGGCAAGTCGAAGGAGCGCGGCATGCTATTCAGGAAAATGGCGGCGGCAATATTGGCGTCGAAGAAGCCGCTGTTGCTATCCACATCCTCACGAAATAATTGGACAATATCATGCGTTTAATTGACCTAACAGTGTTGCTGGATCCCGCCAATCGGGAAAAACTGCCCCCTGCCTTGCAACATGCCGCTGGCGTCGTCGCACCCAGGATCGACTATAACAATCCAGCTGAGCAGGCGGGCAAGGACGAATTTTGTGTAAGCCTTGGCTGCACCCATGCCGACCTACCTGATGGTGAAGGTTGGGGGTCTGAGAGTCTGAACGACTTCAACTCCCATTGCGGCACGCACGTCGATGCGCCCTTGCATTCGGGAACGCAATGCGAGGGCAAGCCTGCGCGGACAATTGACCAGATCGACCTTAATGAATTGTATCGCCCCGGCATGGTGCTTGATCTGCGGCCGTGGGCCAAGGGTGGCGAGTATATTACGCCCGATATGCTTGACCGCGCCATTGCAGCGGTAGGCCGCCCGGTCGCACCCGGCGACGCTGTGCTGCTGCGTACCGGTCAGGAAGCCTACACGATGGACGATCCGCAGTTTTTCAATCAACCGGGTATGTCGGCGGAATCAACACTTTACCTCACCAACATGGGGGCCACGATACTTGGCACCGATGCAGTGGGATGGGATATACCGTTCCGCCTGATGAACGCCAAATGGCAAGAACAGGGTGACAAGACACTGCTATGGGATGGCCACAAAGCCATCACGAAGCGCGAAGCCTTCATTGTGCAGCAGTTGTGCAATCTTTCGGCATTACCGCCGACCGGCTTCCACGTTGGCTTCTTCCCGATCAAGCTTGCCCGTTGCAGCGCCGCCCCGTCGCGGGTTGTTGCCTTCGTTCCAAATTGATTGGGTGATGACATTGACTGCTCTTTCACCGTTGGTTGGACTTGGCCACGGCCTGCGTTTTACCGAAAGTCCACGTTGGCGGCAGGGCCGGTTGTGGTTCATCGACATCCACGATTCAGCGGTGAAGTCAGTCAGCCTTGCTGGCGATTTGCGGACCGAGATTGTATTGCCGTTTAAGCCGAACGGCCTCGGTTTCTTGGCCGATGGCAGTGTTGTTTTCAGCGATGCCCTTCACCTTGCGTTCAAGCGCTGGGATGGGTCGGTGCTCCATAACCATGCCGATTTATCATCAACCAGCGTGTTCTGCCTGAGCGATGCGATTGCCGATGATGCGGGACGAATCTTTGTAGGCGACATAGGCTATAATTTTTGGAACCCAGATGCCGCGCCAGTCGATAGCTGCGTCATCACGCGCATTGAATCAGATGGCTCATTGACCAAGGCCGCCGAAGGTCTCAGCTTTCCCAACGGTATGGTCATCACAGACAATGGCAAAACACTGGTTATTGCCGAAACCAATGGTTTCCGCCTGACAGCGTTTGACATCGGCACGGATGGTGTACTGTCAAACCGCCGCATTTGGGCGCAACTGCCTGAAGGTGTCCAGCCTGACGGTATCTGCCTTGATGGCGAAGGCGCAGTCTGGGTTGCCAATCCGGCTGGTAACCCATCTGTATTGCGCGTGCGTGAAGGCGGAGCTGTGCTCGATACAATCGATCTCGACACGCACGCCTATGCCGTCGCGTTGGGCGGTCCGGAGGGGCGCCACCTATTCATCTGCACCTCCGCGAGCCACGATCCTGTCGAGATAGCGACAAGCCCGAGCGCACAAATATTGGTTACCGAAGTGGTTGGTCCCGAGTTCTAAAATTGTCCGCTTTCAGGTAAACCCATTTTGAACTCTAACGACCACTTTTGGGCGCAAAGCGGACATCTGTATCAATGCCTGAACAGAGCTTTGTCCTGCGGTGAGGCTTTGTTTAGCCAACTTAGCCGCAATGACGACTCTAAGTGCTCAAATAATCTAAATTTCTGCCTATCGAGCGCATAATCCATTCGACTTCTGCGTACAGTCGAGCATTGCTGTTTATATTCAAGCGCCCCGACACAAGGCGGCGTTAGACCCGGCAGAGCGATCAGCTGGGCTTTGGGTGGTGGGGCAGCATGATGCTGCGTCGATTAAGGAGAACCACCCATGACAAAGACCAAAAAGCCTGAGGGTATAGAAACAATCATAGTCCCCTCAAAGCCTCAACAGATCTTGGATCTGCTGACCCGGGATTGCGGTGCCACGCTCGCAGAACTCGCGACACTTGCAAACTGGCTGCCGCATTCCACGCGGGCATATCTGACCGGCCTGCGGAAGAAGGGGCACGTCATCGATAACGAGAAGGTGGGTGGGGTGCGCCGCTACCGCATATCATTCTCGCCCGAGGCATAAGGTGGTGGTTATGACAAACAGCCTAAGCTTGGAACTGGCTAGCCTCTCCACCATGAAGCCTGGCGAACTGCGTTCTCGGTGGCGCGAGGTCTATCGTAACGTGGCACCGGACATCGGACCCGATCTGTTGCGGCGCGGTATCGCCTATCGCCTGCAGGAACGAGGGCAGGGAACCCTGACCAGTTCCACGCGCCGTGACATTGAACGCCAGATAAAGAGGCTAGGCAAGGATGATGGAGGAGGGGTGATTGCGCCTTCCCTAAAGCCTGGAACTCGTCTGGTGCGGTCGTGGCGTGGAAAAATGCATCAGGTGCTTGTTCTTGATGACGGGTTTGAGTTCGACGGCAGGAGGTATGCATCGCTCACCCAGATCGCAGGCGACATCACCGACACACATTGGTCCGGGCCAAGGTTCTTTGGCCTGGTCACTAGGCGACGGAGAAGGGCAGTAGGGCCATGATATCACCTAACCGCAAGCGCTGTGCCATCTACACGCGCAAATCGACCGAGGAGGGGCTGGAGATGGAATTCAACAGCCTGGATGCGCAGCGTGAGGCATGTGCTGCTTATATATTGAGCCAGGCAGGCGAGGGATGGGAACAGGTCGACGAGCTGTACGATGACGGCGGCTGGTCAGGAGGTTCCATGATCCGTCCTGCACTGAAGCAACTGCTCGACGACATACAGGCAGGCAAGGTCGATATTGTTGTGGTCTATAAGGTTGACCGACTGACCCGGTCGCTTGCGGACTTTGCCAAGATCGTCGAGATCCTTGATGCAAAAGGCGCGTCGTTCGTGAGCGTCACACAGGCGTTCAACACTACCAACAGCATGGGCCGTTTGACGCTCAATGTATTGCTATCGTTCGCGCAGTTCGAACGCGAGGTCACAGGCGAACGTATCCGAGACAAGATTGCAGCCTCCAAGCGCAAAGGCATGTGGATGGGAGGTACGGTTCCCCATGGCTATCGTGTTGAAGACCGCAAGTTACTTATCGAGCCAAGGGAAGCCGAGGAGGTGCGCTATATCTTCGACAGGTATCTTGAGCTCAAATCCGTTCCGGCACTGGTAGATGACCTCGCACGACACGGCATGCGCACCCGCACGCGCCATCGCAAGGCAGGCGGTACCATCGGCAATGTCTGCTTTGGAAAGGGACCACTGGGGTTCCTGCTCAAGAACCCCGTGTTCATAGGCAAGATCAAACACAAGGATGCCGTTTATGACGGTGAGCATGACCCGATAATCGATCACGACACCTTTGAACGCGTCCAGACCATGCTTGCGAGTAACAATCGCGATAAGCTGATATCGAAGCATGCAAAGTCGCCAAGCCTTTTGGCAGGCCTTGTCACTGATCCTGATGGCAGGCCAATGTCGCCGTCACGCGGAAAGAAGGGGTCGAAGCAATATTGCTACTATGTCACCCGATTCAAACCCGGCGAAGACCGCTCGACCATCTGCAGACTGCCAGCTGGTCCGCTCGATCAGATTGTCATAAAAACCTTGAAGGCATATCTCAAAAAGCCCGCTGAACCTGATGTATCAACATGCAAGGTTGCATGGCAGGCCAATTGCCAAGCCGAAGCCGCATTAGCTGACAGCCTTGATCATATTACAACGAGCGCGTTGCGTGCGATATTGATTGACTGTCTTGTGAAGGTGAATGTTGCCGCCGACCGGATCGACGTTGTGATCGGAAACGAAGATGCAGTTACTATAACGACACCTGCACAAATGGTTCGCCGAGGAAATGAGGTTCGGATTGCCCTGTCGCCTGATGGCGAATCCGCCAGTGAAAAAAATGCTGATGCTGCCCTCGTTCGCCTCGTGGCTCAGGGTTTTGCAGCAAGAGAGCATCTCCTAACCGGCGAAGACATTCCAGCAGTATCGCATTATGACAAGCGGCACTTGCATCGGCTTGCCAGGATGTCTTGGCTGGCACCGGACATCATAACCGCCATTCTCGATGGTCGGCAGCCTGTTCAACTGACCGCCCGGCACCTGATGCGCTGTGCAGATATCCCTATGGAATGGCAGCAGCAGCGGCACTTCCTCGGGTTCAGTTAGCGCCTCCCTAAAACAAAAGTGGTGCCACGAAATAGGGCCCCGGAGAACTCCGGGGCTTTTTTGTGAGATAGAGCGCCTGCAAGGTGTCTCTTGCAGCGGATTTGCAAAATTAATGATCACAAGTAACGGAAGTTACGCGATAATTTCTGCTCTAAGCCAGCCGTCTGAAATCGGTGAAGATATTGGGGACTTCCTGGTGCTGCTGGGGAGGATTGAACTCCCGACCTCGTCATTACCAATGACGCGCTCTACCACTGAGCTACAGCAGCATACACAGAAGGTGGGGCGTATGCGAAGGGACGGGGCGGTTGTCAAGCGGCTTGCGCCTTTGCGTGCGATTTGGCATCGGGTGCGCGGGCAGTCAGAATGGATCGGAGAACGCAATTGGCTAAAGATGCCCAAGACAAAGAGCGGATTAAGGCCGAACGGTTGCGCGAGGCCCTGCGTGCCAATCTCCGCCGCCGAAAAGCGAAGCCGCAAAGCCAAGAGCCGGACGCGCCGAAGGTATAGCCGCCCAGCGGCAGGGCAGGGACGATGGCCGCTGAGAAATAACTGCGATTGATGGGGACAAAAAAAGACCCGCTGTGAAGCGGGTCTAAAAGGAAAAGAACTCCCGTTTTTCAACGACGGAGCCCTCGGGTCGCGCCACGATAATGCAGAAGTTTGGTGAAATGCGATTGGATGGAATCGTCATCACCCCATAAAATTCGGACATTTGCGACCAAAATGATCTTGGTACGCTGCATGAGCATAATCTCGCCGTTGCACCTTGCACGCGACTCGTGAATAGCAACGCAATGTTTTACCGACTTGCACGCCCCTTTTTGTTTCAGGCAGATGCCGAAACCGCCCACAACATGTCCCTTGCGGCGCTAAAAATGTTGCCAATTCCGTCTATGGGAATGCAGAATGCGGCTTTGCAGCAAAGCTTTGCTGGGTTGCACTTTGCAAATCCCGTCGGCCTTGCGCCGGGCTATGATAAAAATGCCGAAGTACCTGTTGAGATAATGCGCCTTGGCTTTGGATTTACCGAGGTCGGCACGTTAACGCCATTGCCACAGGCGGGTAACCCAAAACCCCGCTTGTTCCGGTTATTGGAGGACGCGGCGGTGATCAACCGCATGGGTTTCAACAACGAAGGACAGGCGGCGGCCATCGCGCGGCTGCAGAGCATTCCCGACACGGCATTGGCAGGGCCGCTGGGCATCAATATCGGCGCCAATAAAGACAGCGATGACCGCATTGCCGATTATGTCATCGGCGTGCGTAATATGGAGCCTCTGGCCGATTATTTGACGGTCAATATAAGCTCGCCGAATACGCCCGGTCTACGTGCGTTACAGGACAAGGCTGCGCTGGATGATCTGTTGGCGCAGGTTGTGGCCGCGCGGTCGCGGGCAACGCCGGTCTTCCTGAAAGTTGCGCCTGATCTACAGCCAGCCGACATTGACGACATTGTCAGCGTGGCGATGGCGCGCGGTATTGCCGCTTTGATCGTATCGAACACCACCATTTCGCGGCCAGACCTGCAGTCGAAACATGCCGGGGAAACCGGCGGCTTGTCGGGTGCGCCATTGCGTGACCTTGCCCAGCAGCGCCTCATCGATTTTCGGAAGGCGAGCGGCGGGAAGTTGGGCTTGATTGGTGTTGGCGGCATTGCCTCGGCTGAAGACGCTTATGCGCGCATCCGTGCGGGCGCATCGCTGGTGCAAATTTACAGTGCGCTTGTGTATCATGGCCCCAGACTGGCGGTTAAAATCAACCGGCAACTGCTGAAACTTTTGCAGCGCGACGGGTTTGCGAATATATCGGATGCCGTCGGGACTGACGCGTAAATCCGCGCTTGGCATTGCCGTGTGAACAGGGCTAGGTATCGGGCATGAAAAAATTGTCCTTCGCGATCAGCGCACTTGTCCTTGCCGCTCAACCTGTATGTGCCGAAAATGTCGGTGTCACGTCATCTGCTGATCCCCGCGTTACCGAAGCGGGGATGGAGATGTTACGTCAGGGTGGTTCAGCTGCTGACGCGGCGATGGCAATGATGCTGACGTTGACTGTCGTTGAACCGCAATCAAGCGGCATTGGGGGCGGTGGCTTCCTTTTGTATCAGGACAGCGCAAAGGGCGTATTGTCGACAATCAACGGGCGCGAGGCGGCGCCAGCTGCGGCGACACCTGACCGTTTTGTCGGACCCGACGGTAAGGCGCTCGGTTTCCTAGAGGCCTTTCAAGGCGGACGTTCCGTCGGCGTTCCCGGCAATATCCAGCTTATGGCGGAAACCCACCGCAAATGGGGCAAGCTGTCTTGGGCGACAATTTTCAAGCCCTCCATTCGCCTTGCCGACAAAGGGTTCATCGTCAACAAGACGCTTGAATCACGGCTGAAAGGCATTCAGCCACTTTGGTCTAACTTTGACGCTGCGCGTGCGATTTATTGGCGGAACGGCGCGCCCGTGACCGCAGGGATGAAGCTTAACAATCCCGAACTTGCCGCGACGCTAAAGTTGCTGGCGAAAAAGGGACCCGATGCATTTTACACCGGCCCTATCGCCAACCAGATTGTAAGTGCGGTCACGACGAGCAAGCTTAGCCCCGGCGACATGACCATGACGGACCTTGCGCAATATCGCGCAAAGGAACAGCAAGCTGTCTGCGCGCCGTACCGCGTCTATGTCGTGTGCGGCATGGCCCCGCCTTCATCAGGCGCGACGACGGTCTTGCAAATATTGGGCACGTTGCAGCGGTTTGATTTGGCAGCATCGGGCAAAGACAGCCCCAAAAGCTGGTATTTAATCGGGCAGGCGATGCAGCTGGCATATGCGGACCGCGAAAAATATCTGGCGGATGATGCGTTTGTAAATGTGCCAGTCGCAGGGCTTTTGAACCCCGAATATATCAAAGAGCGTTCCGCGCTCATCGACCCTGAAAAGGCGCGCACGGACTATCCGGCAGGGAACCCGCCAGGTGCGATGCCCCGGACGGCGGCCATTTCAAGCGAAGTGGCGGGTACGACACATTTCACAGCAGTCGACCGCAACGGCAACATCGCCAATATGACGTCGACTATTGAGGGGCCATTTGGAAGCCAGCTGGTCGCAGGCGGCTTCTTCTTGAACAACGAATTGACCGACTTTACCTTTTCACCCGAAAAGAATGGCGCGCCGGTTGCCAACCGCGTGATGGGCGGGAAGCGGCCATTGTCTTCCATGTCCCCTACGATCGTGTTTGATCGCAATGGCCGGGCGGTTCTCGCACTTGGTTCAGCCGGCGGAAAACGCATCATCATGCATGTGACCAAGACGCTGATTGGCGTAATCGACTTCGGCCTTCCGCTTGATCAAGCGATTGCGCTGCCGAACATCTATTTTGGCGGTGGCGGTCTTGAGGTTGAACAAAATACCATGCTTTCGGCGATGTCTGATGGGCTCAGCAAATTTGGACAAACGGTTCGCCCGGTGGATTTGGGTTCAAAAGTTAACGGTGCGCAGCTTGTCGGCAATAGCTGGGCAGGGGCATCCGATCCACGCAGCGAGGGAACATCGGCCACTATCGATGCCAAGGGCAACGTGAAAGTAACCGTGCCGAGATCGGTTGATGAAGCACCAACGGAGGATGTTGGTTAAACCCAACGGCACGTTGCGTCCAACGCATTGGCGCGCTAGCGTGATTTTCAGAGTCCCATAATGGACCGCAAAATGTTCTTTAGGAGAGAATAAGTGGCTGCCGAGCAATTCGACGATTTTGACAGCTTCCCCAACCTCGTTACCATGTTTTTTGCGCGCGCGGGGCATCGCGGTGACGCCCCATTTTTGTGGGCAAAGCATGATGGTGCGTGGCAATCCTTAAGCTGGGCTGAGGTCGCGCGTCAGGTCGCTGGTTTCGCCAAATCGCTGCGCCAGCTTGGGCTGGAAAAAGGCGACCGGGTCATGCTCGTGTCGGAAAATCGACCCGAATGGTGTATCGCCGATCTGGGCATCATGGCGGCGGGATGCGTGACCGTTCCGACTTACGTCACCAATACCGAACGCGACCATCAGCATATTCTCGACGACAGCGCCGCCCGCGCGGTGATTGTTTCGACCGCAAAGCTGGCCAAGACATTGATGCCGGCGGCATTGCGGTCGTCGCAAGCGGAATTCATCATCGCTATGGAGCCGCAGCCAGCGGTGCAGCATGGCCAGTTGTCGATGCACCAATGGTCTAACATGGTTCAGGGCAATGATGCCGATGTACGGGCTGCTGAGGCGGCCATGGCGGCAGTGACGCGCGACGATTTGGCGTGCATCATCTACACCAGCGGCACCGGCGGTGCGCCGCGCGGTGTGATGCAGCATCACGGCGCGATACTGCATAATGCCGACGGAGCCGCTGAAGTGCTGCGCGAAGATTTTGGGTTGGACGAAGAAGAAGTCTTCCTGTCATTTTTGCCGCTGTCACATGCTTATGAGCATAGCGGTGGACAGTTCCTGCCCATCGGTGTTGGCGCGCAAATCTATTATGCGGAAGGGCTGGAAAAGCTCGCATCCAATATCGAGGAAACAAGGCCAACCGTGATGGTGGTCGTTCCCCGATTGTTTGAAGTCCTGCGCCAAAGAATGATCAAGGCCGTCGAAAAACAGGGTAAGTTTCCAAATTACTTGCTCAATAAAGCCCTGACCATTGGCGAGCGGGACTATTCGGGACGCAAGCGGCTTTCCGATGCGCCGATGCGGCTGATTTTATCACGGACGATAAAGCCCAAAATCCAAGGGCGCTTTGGTGGCCGGATGAAGGCAATGGTATCGGGCGGTGCACCGCTCAATCCCGACATTGGCGTGTTTTTCCAATCCTTGGGCATTACCTTGCTGCAAGGTTACGGACAGACCGAGTCTGGCCCCGTGATCAGCTGCAACCGGCCGCAAGCGGGCATCAAGATGGATACCGTTGGCCCGCCGCTGAAGAATACTGAGGTCAAGATTGCCGAAGATGGCGAGATCCTTGTGCGCGGTCCTTTGGTGATGAAGGGTTATTGGCGGAACAAGGCGGAGACCGACCGGGTCATCAAAGATGGTTGGCTGCACACCGGCGACATCGGCCACATCGACGATCGCGGACGTATTGCCATCACTGACCGCAAAAAGGACCTGATCGTCAACGACAAGGGCGACAACATCGCCCCGCAGAAAATTGAGGGCATGCTCACGCTTCAGCCTGAAATTTTGCAGGCGATGGTTTCAGGTGACAAGCGGCCGTACATCGTTGGCCTGATCGTTCCAGATCCCGAATGGGCGCTGGAATGGGCGCGTGCGCAAGACATGAAATATGATTTCAATGCCTTGCAGGCAAATCCGCAGTTTCGTGCCGCGGTTCGTGCCGCCGTGGACCGGGTCAACGCCGATGTCTCCGTAACCGAAAAGGTCCGCCAGTTCGAATTTGCCGACGAGCCATTCACAATAGAGAATGGCGAAATGACGCCGAGCATGAAAATTCGGCGCCATGTCATCCGCGAACGTTACGCCGCGCGTGTTAATGGCCTTTACAAGGACTGACGCGTCGCGACATTTTGTCGGTTTGCTTATTCCGCGTCCAGCCATGCACTGACCTCGGAACGGATCCGGGGTTGGCTTTTGATGCGCGTTTCGATGGACACAATCGCCTGATCGACCGGCTTGCGCGACTCCGGCGTCAGATAGGTTTGGGCGTATGCATTTAGCTTATCGATCATCGCCGGATCATTTGAACCGTTGCCCAGACTTGGAATAAATTCGGATCTGGACGACACATCGACCAATGCTTCGACCGCTTCGCGGTTCGCGAGGGCAAAATCGACCGCGAGATCCGGAAACTCACCTGCAACGCCGCCAATGATTCCCGCGCTTAGGGTCTGGCCTGGCTCCTTGGTAAGCGCCAGCGCCAACGCTTGTTTGGCCAACGCTTCATCGCGCGTGGAGCCCAGCAAACGGTACATGCTCGATTTCACCAGATAGCTTTCGGCCGACTGACCAAGCTTGCGCATTTTATCCCACGATGCCTGATCAGCATTTTGTGCAACGACGCCAAGCCACGTTGTACGTAATGGCCCATCGAGTGCCGCTGGATTGGTGTCGAGTGCATCAAACAGGCGACGCGCCTCGGCCACAACCTTTGCATCGCCCATATAGCCAAGCGTGCCGATCAGTGCGCTGCGCAAATTGGCGTCGAGCGTGCTGTCGGCAACATCCTGCTTCATACCAAGCTTGTCGAGCACAGGACCGAAACGTTCGCTGGCGCGCTTCGCCAACGCCGCTTGCCGCGCGGGTTCTTTGTCATACAGTCCATATAGATAGGCAAAGGTCGACACATTATCTTCGATCACGCGCTGACTGGCATTGGCCGGAACAGCATCGACCAGATCAAGCGCAGTCCGGACCGGTTGATATGCGCCATAAGCGAGGCTTTGGCTGTCGTTGAGCAACCCAAGTTGGTCAATGGGCGCTAATTTCGGGAAGGCTTCTTTAAGTCCGGCCATCATGTCCGGCGTGTAAAGAACGCGGTAATATCCGCTCTGCCCCGCATTCACCAAAACGGGACCACAGCCCGGCAGGGTCATCGTGCCCGCACCGCCCGAAATGATGCCCGTTCCGGTTGCATTGCCCACGACCTGCGCAATCACAGGGACGTTCCAGCGCTGCGGCTTGGCGGTGGTTTCTGCCTTGCGGTCACGTGAAAACTCACTTTGACTGAGCGACAATAAAGTGGACCCGTTCACACATTTGGCGGCGTTCACTGAAATCAACGGGACGCCGGGTTGCCGCGTGAAATCATGGGCGATCCGGACAAGGCCTTTCGCGCCAGCGGCCTCAACCGCGTTCCACAAATCATCCGTGCGCGTGTTCGCATAGGCATGCTTTTTCATGTACGCGCGCAGGCCATCGCGCCAAACTGTCTCACCGGCAAATGCTTCAAGCATCGTGATAACAGCTTCACCTTTTGAATACGTGATGGTGTCAAATGCCTGGCTGGTTTGTTCGACGGTGCTGATTTTCTGAATGACGGGATGCGTTGTCACATAGGCATCAAGCCCCATTGCGCCCTCGCGGCCGTTGACGCGGTCCAAAGCGCTTTGCCATTCGGGGTTGAAATGCGCGGTTGCCTTGCTTTCCATCCAGCTGGCGAAGCCTTCATTGAGCCACAGGTCGTCCCACCACGCCATCGTGACGAGATTGCCGAACCATTGGTGGGCGATTTCATGGGCGTCCGTCGCAAAGATGCCTTGGCGCGTGCGTGCACTGGTGATCTTCGGGTCGTTCAGAAGCACCCGCTCAAAGGTGAAAATCGCGCCCCAATTTTCCATCGCGCTGAAAAACTGGCTCTGTCCGGGGCCTGCGACATTGTCGAGTTTTGGCAATGGATAGGGCGTATCAAAATAATCATTATAATATTCAACCAGCTTCGCCGATGCATCGAGCGCATATTGGCCCTTTGGACCATTGCCTTTGCCAACGACGACACCCACTTCAGTCGGGCCAACCTGCTTCGTTATGCGGTCAAATTCACCGAGCCCGAAAAACAACAAATAAGTCGACATTTTGGGCGTCGTGCCAAAGCGGACTTCGGACTTGCCACTCCCCATTTCCCGGCGGGCAGCAACCGGCATATTGCTGACTGCCATTTGTTCGGAAGGAACATGCGCCGTCAGATCAAATGTCGCCTTGTAAATGGGTTCATCCCAGCTGGGCACAAACCGCCGTGCATCTGGCGCTTCAAATTGCGTAAACAGCGCGCGCTTTTCTGCGCCTTCTTGATTTTTATAGTCCAACGCGAACAAGCCATTGGCTTGCTGCAAAATCTTCCCGGCATAATCGATATAGAGCGTGTATCGTCCGGCGGGCAGCGTTTGGCCAAAGGACAGGGTGGCGGTTTGCGCGGCGGCATTCACCTGCGTGTTGACCGGAATGGCCGCCGCGCGGCCTTTCGCGATGGTGACTGTCCGAAAGTCGATATCCGCTGCGTTCAATGTCACGGAATCGCTTGGGGCCTTCAGCATGAATTCGATGCGGACATTTCCGTCGAACGTCAATTTCTCGGCATCGGGCGTGACGGTAATGGCATAATGCAACGGTGCCGCGTTACGCGGCAATTGTGATGGCACAATGTCAGCTGTGGCATCCGCAGTTTTTGTCGCAGGCGCGGCAACGGCGTGGTCTAGTGGCACCAACGCGAACAACGCTGCGGATGCGGTTAATATGGAACGGATTTTCATATGATTGCTCCCCGGTAGGGCGCTACGCATTTTGCGCCCAGATAAGAAATTCGACATTGCCTTGCGGCCCTGTAATCGGGCTGGTGGTCAAACCGCGCACCGTCCAGTTTTTTTCGACCAACCACTGCTGTACCTCGTTGCAAACGCGTGCATGGACTTCAGGGTCCCGCACGACGCCGCCTTTGCCAACTTCTTCACGGCCCGCCTCAAATTGCGGTTTGATAAGTGCGATCAATTGCGCACCGCTTTTGGCAAAGGTCAAAGGCCGATCTAGCACCTTGGCGAGGCCAATGAAGCTTGCGTCACAGACGATCAGGTCAACAGGTTCGGTGATATGCATGTCGGTTAATATGCGCGCGCTGGTCTGTTCATGAACCACCACGCGGGGGTCTTGCCGCAGTTTCCACGCAAGCTGGTTCGTGCCGCTATCGACGGCGAAAACGCGCGTTGCGCCGTGCGTCAGCATAACGTCGGTAAAGCCGCCCGTTGACGAACCCACATCAATGGCAACCATGTCTGTTACATTGATGGCAAATTCATCAAGGGCATGGGCAAGTTTAATGCCGCCGCGCGAGACCCACGGATGATCGCTGCCCTTCACACTGATTTCGGTATCTTCGGCGATTTGCTGCCCGGGCTTCAGTGCCTTGGCATCACCGATAAAGACATGCCCCGCCATGACCAGTGCCTGCGCGCGCGTCTTGCTTTCGGCAAGGCCGCGATCAACGATCAATTGGTCTAGTCGTGTTTTTTTGGTCGCCATGTCGCAACGCGCTAGCGGAGCAGATGCGATTTGGCCATAAGACAAAGTCATGCAAACCCGTAACCTGACTCTCGTCGCAATGTTGCTGCTCGCATCCTGCGTTGCGCCGCCGCCACCGCCAGTGCAGAGGGCAGCGCCCCTGCCGCCCCCGGTCGCCGCCACGCCTGCACCAACGCCGCGTCTGTCGGGGGATTGGAATGAATGGCCGTTTGCCGTGGGTGATTGGGTGTATCGGCGCGATGATCGCGGATCGATTGCTTTATTTGGCCCAGCTGGCCAAAATGCAGTCGTCAGCCTGCGCTGCGACCTGCAAAATCGGCGCATATATTTGTTGCGTGAAGCGACTGCACCGGGGCAACGCATTGTCATACGGACATCGTCGTCCACGAAGGAATTCGCTGCAAAGCCGAACGGCGGAACGCCCGCCTATCTGGCAACCGAAATCCTGCCGATGGACGCGATATTGGACGCGATGGCGTTTAGCCGCGGGCGGATATTATTGGAAACGGACGGACATCCGCCCATCATTTTGCCCGCATGGACAGAGATTACACGAATTATCGAAGATTGCCGATATTAGCCATTTGATGACGTCAAATATCGCCGTGCCGAACTCCAATATTTGCCCGAAAAAAAATTAATTACAAGACTTGTTTAAGTAACCCGTTTGATTCAACTTCCGTCCTGCGGAGGGCAGATATATGTTTGAAGCAAGCAATTTCCATTCAACGAAAGGAGGTGATCCGATGTCTCATGGTTCAGTTAAGAGGTCGGGGAATTCCGTTCGGGAGATCGGCCGCCGATAACATCGGCGATGCCGGTCACGGCATGAAAGCAACTTCCGGCAGCGGCACATCCGACCGCTGACCCATGTTTAAGGGCCGTTGGATTACTCCAGCGGCCCTTTTCTGTAACGCCTGCATTTCGCAATCTTGCCAGCGCGAAATATCTTTTTGTCGAACAGCAGTGGCAAACGACGTTTGAATGCTTACATCAGGACAACAGTAAAAAGGGACAAGACATTATGCAGTTTCTGCGCGTCAGCTGGAAAATATTGGTTGGGTTTAAGGACCTACTGGTGCTATTTTTCCTGTTATTGTTCTTCCTCGCGATATTCGCACTTCTGAACGCCAGTCCCAATCCGGCGGTCGTGCGCGACGGTGCATTGTTGCTGAAACTTGATGGCGTTATTTCCGAACAGCCTGCAGAAGTTGACCCGCTGACAGCGCTCACATCCTCAGCCATGCCGACCGGCGAAATTCGGCAACGCGATATCGTTCGCGCGCTTAAGCTTGCGGAAAAAGATGCGCGGGTGAAACTGGTCGTTGTCGACATGGAACGGTTCATGGGCGGCGGACAGGCAAGCCTTGCGGCAATCGGGAACAGCCTTGAGGCCGTGAAAAAGGCGGGCAAGCCTGTCTATGCCTTCGCCACGGCCTATTCCGACGACAGCTATCAACTGGCGGCACATGCCACGCAAATCTGGATGGACCCGCTGGGCGGCGCAATGATTACGGGACCCGGCGGATCACAGCCATATTATAAAGGCTTGCTCGACCAGCTTGGCGTGAAAGCCAACATCTACCGAGTGGGTACGTTCAAGAGCGCAGTTGAACCCTATATGCGGAACGCGCAGTCCCCTGAATCCAAAATGGCCATCAAGGGCGTATATTATGAGGTCTGGGGACAGTGGAAAGCGGCCGTAGCAAAGGCGCGCCCTCAGGCGCAGCTGGACCGCATGCTGACCGACCCGGCCGGTGCAGTGGAATCCGTCAAAGGTGATCTGGCGCAATTGGCGCTGTCGACGCGTCTTGTCGACAAACTGGGTGACCGCATCGCATTCGGGAAATTCATTGCCGGAAAGGTCGGCGCGGATGATAAGAAAACGACTGGCGGTTTTGCCCACACCCCAATGGATGCATTACTTGCCAGCTACGGTCCAGCAACCGCTGGTGCGCAGATTGGCGTTGTGACCATTGCTGGAACCATCGTCGATGGAGAGGGCGGCCCTGGAACCGCAGCGGGCGACACCGTCAGCGGCCTAATTTACGATGCGCTCGACAACAAGGATTTGAAAGCGTTGGTGGTCCGCGTGGATTCTCCTGGCGGTTCCGTCATGGCGTCCGAAAAAATCCGTCTGGCGATTGAAGCGGCGAAAGCGAAAAGAATTCCGGTCATCGTGTCGATGGCGAATTTGGCCGCAAGCGGCGGTTATTGGATATCGCTTCCTGCCGATGTCATTTTTGCCGATCCTGCCACGATTACTGGATCCATTGGTATCTTCGGGGTCATCCCAAGCGCCGAAGCTGGCCTTGCGAAAATCGGCGTGAATGCGGACGGTGTGAAGACAACGCCATTGTCAGGCGAACCTGATATCTTGAATGGCTTCAGCCCCGAATTTGATCGCGTGGCCCAAAGCGCCATTGAGAATGGCTATCGCCAGTTCCTGACACGCGTCGCAACTGCGCGCAAGAAAACGCCGGAACAAGTCGATGCCATCGCGCAGGGGCGTGTATGGGCAGGTGGCACGGCCCGTCAGCTCGGCCTTGTCGACAGGACCGGTGGTATGAATGATGCGTTTGCGGAAGCCGTAAAGCGTGCCGGATTGAAACCCGATGGATGGCATGCCGAATATATCGAACCGCCAACGAGCTTCGCAGGCACGCTCATCAGTGGCCTGATGCCAAAGCGTGCCCAGGCAGCCGCGCCGATCGACATTTTTGCGCAAGCATCATGGCAGCAGCAGTTGCTGTTCCAGCGGATTTCTAATGATTTGAACATGCTCACGGGCGTGCGAGGCGCGCAGGCCAAGTGTATTGAATGTGTGGATTTTGCCGCACCCGCGACGGCAAAGGCCGATGCCGGCTGGTTCGCGATGTTGCTGAAGGCCTTAAGCTAAATATGTGTCATCCCGAACCCATGCCCGGGATGACAATTATAACTTAGACTGCTTACGCCTTAATTGCGCAAATAAGCCCGGACGAGCTTACGACACCGAGAATTTCGGGGTCTTGCAGCGAACGCGTGCGCTTCAGAAAGTCCTCGACGGTAATCTTGCGCATATCCTGACCGCGCAGCTTTTTAAGGCCGCTCAGCTTATTCAACTGGATCAATGAAAGCCGGTCGACCATCCGGTCAGCCATGCAGGCTGCAATCGGCCGGGACAGACCGGCATCCATCAGCGCGGTTCTTACGCGTGTTTCAGGTGTGGTACATGCCGAGAGCGCTAGTGCAGTAAATGTGACCAGCGCTACCCGTTTCATATACCATGTTCCTTGGCCCGTTCGACGCATTCCATAATAATGCGCTTGGCGTCGTTTTCATCACCCCAGCCATTCAACTTGGCCCATTTGCCGGGCTCCAGGTCTTTATAATGGGTGAAGAAATGCTCGATCTGTTGAAGGACGATCGGCGGCATATCCTTGTACGTCACAACGTCTGAATAATAAGGGAAGGTCTTGTTGACTGGCACGCACAGCAATTTTTCATCACCGCCCGCATCATCTTCCATCATCAACACGCCAATCGGACGGCATTTGACCACCGCACCGGCGACGATAGGCGAACGCGCGACGACAAGTGCGTCCAACGGGTCGCCATCTTCACCCAGCGTATGCGGAACAAAGCCATAATTGGCGGGGTAACGCATGGGTGTGTGCAGGAAACGGTCTACGAAAAGAGCGCCAGAAGCCTTGTCGAATTCATACTTTACGGGTTCACCGCCAATGGGAACCTCGATCAGCACGTTCAGGCTTTCAGGCACATTGTCGCCTGCTGGAATCAAATCAATACGCATGGGAGAATGCTTTCAAATTGTTTTTAGTTGGTCCGCCGCGGACTTAGTAAACGATCGATCGCCGTTTCGCCCTTGCCCGTGGATTCGAGGTGCGGATAGCGCAAGCCGCCCGAATAGGCGATGTCTATTTGCTCAAAACGCTTGTTGCGTTCTATTATAAGGCGCACGGGCTTTTCCCCACCCTTTGCGGCCTTGATTGCGGCACTGAGGCCGTCTTTGGAATAAGCATAGCCGTTGACGGCAATGATTTTGGCGCCGTTGACAATATTGGCCTTAAAAGCAGGCCCGTTCCATAATACCGATGTGACGCGGCCTTCTTTGTCCAACGTCAGCCCAAGCGAGTGCGTGAGGTTGAAGTTGTTGCCTTCCTTCATCAGTTCTTTGTCGAAGATGTTCGGTTCTTCTTTCCAGACAAGTTTGTACCCGCCCATCTCAAAACCGTTCAGCGGTGCGGGCTGACCCGGTTGGCGCAGCTTGGTATCCAGAAACTTCGCCCAATCATAAGGCTGTACAGCATTCAGCGTGCGGACGATCTCATCAAAATTATAAGTGAGCACGCCCCAGTCGGCGTTGCGCACGCCAAAGAAGGCTTTGGCGAAATCATCGAGCGATTTCTTACCCTTTGAAAGCGTGCGGATCGTCATGTCCGCATCGAGCCAGATCAGCGAGCCTTCATTATAATAATCTTCGCCGCGTGCGTGGCTTGCGAATGGCTTTGCTTTGCGTGCGCCAAAAATGGGATCATGCGTGGTGTCTTCCACCGAACGCCAATTGCGGCCGGGCTGCTCTGCATAAAAGCCCGCATATTTGGCCCATTCGCCCATCACCATTTCTTTGGATTGCAGGGCCGATCGCGCACCAAGGACGAGATCCCAAAAGCTGGTCTGGCCTTCATAGACCCACAATAAATTGTCGCGCATCGGGGTGGAATAATCGGGCGTCCACATCGTATCAGGGCGGCGGAACTTGCCGTTCCAGCTGTGCGTGAATTCGTGCGGCAACAGCCCGCGTTCGGACATATTGTCATCCCATTCGGTGAAATAGTCGGTCTCGCGCGTATTTTCAGAGCTGCGATGATGTTCAAGACCGATGCCGCCAAGCTCTTCAGTCAGACCAAGAAGAAATTCGTAGCGATCAAAATGCTTTGACCCAAAAAGCAGGAGTGACTCATCCACCAACGCGCGATGTGCAGCGATATGCTCTGGCTTAGCGGCGAGATATTTGGCGTCGTCCGCCCAAACGTTCAGCGTGACATTGTTGCCCAGATCCCATTTTTTGTAATGTGGCCCCGCGAACATCGGGCTGTCGACCAAGGTTTCAAAACTCGTCACGCCGAAATCGATGCGGCCTGTGTTGGTTTTTGCTCCGTCGATCGCGGCCACACCGGTCCAGCCCGCAGGTAGCGTAATGGATGGGCGCACTTGGATGGCACGCGTGAAGTGCCCCGCCGGATAGAGCGCGACTTGCTCCCATTGGATGTTCATCATATTGGGCGTGACGACAATCCTGCCTTCGCTTTCGCGAAC
>CALDKP010000268.1 GCA_937898535.1 uncultured Sphingomonadales bacterium
AGACCGGCAAACTATTGCGGACCTGCGAACTGAGAAGGCCGCCGCCGAACAAGCCAGAGCTGACGCGGAATTGCGCGTGGCCGACGCCGCCGTTGCTGCGGCGGTCATGCGCGCCGAGCGGGCAGCAGGCGCCGTTGCGCGTATGGCCAGCGAACGGGATGCCTTGGGCGATGAAGCGGCATGCGAGTCTGCCAAAAAATCGGCAGAAGCCAGCGTTGCCGGCTTACAAAAGCATTTGCAGGAAAACACCGAAGCCAGCGAAGCAGCGGAAGCGCGCAGGACCGAACTGATCGCAGCACGCGACGGCGCGCAGGCAAGCCTCGCCAGTGCCAAAGCAGAGTTCGCGGGTTTGCTGACCGAGCAAAGTGCGCTCGAACGGTCACTTGCCAAAGGGGACGGCGACAAGGCGATTAACCGCATCAAGGTTCGGCCCGGCTACGAACGCGCACTGGCCGCTGCGCTGGGTGATGATGCCGATGCAACGATTGGTGGGGACGCCGGACGCCGTTGGCTGGGCGGGACGCCCGCGATGGGCGCTTTGGCAGACAATGCCCTGATCCATTATGTCGATGCACCTCAGGAACTGGCTGCACGCCTTTCCCATGTGCGGGTTGTCGAACAAGATAATGGCGCAGCGCTGACACCGGGTGAGCGCGTGGTAACGCTCTCCGGGCAATTACGCCGCTGGGATGGTTTCGCAACAGACGGCGACGGCGCGACGACCGCTGAGCTGCTGGTCCGTGCGAACCGACTGGCGGAACTGAATGCATTGATACCGCCCGCAGAAGCCGCGTTGGCTGAACAGGCCGAGGCGCTTACGCAGATGACGGATAATATCAGTGCCGCGCAGGATGCAGTTCGGGCGGCGGCGGCGCGCGCAGAAACCGAAGGACAATTGCGGCAGGCTCTGCGGGCGGTGGACCAAGCCGAAGATGCGCTGGCCCGGCTTAAATCTGCAAAGGCCGCGTTGCTCGACCGTATGGCGACCAGCGAACAAGAGCTTGCCGAGGCAAAATCCGAAAAAAGCACCGCAGAAGCCGCCCGTGCCGCGTTGCCAGATGGCACGCATCATGCGGGTCTTGTCCAGAAACTCGTCATCGCGAACGAAGCTGCGCGCGAGCTGCTTGCGCGCAATCAGGCGGATTTGTCATCACTGGAACAGCGCATCGCCCAAACGCGTGAACGCCGTGCAGTCGCGCTTGCCGAAATCCGGGGATGGCAGGAACGCGCTGGCGAGGCGGAACGCCGGATCGCCGACATGAACAAGCGTAGCGCAGATATTGCTGCTGAGCAGGAGGCGATGGAGGGTCGGCCCGATATTCTGGCACGCGAGATTGCAAGCCTGCGCGAGGACAAAGAACAGCTGGCCGAAAAGCTGAATGGCCTTCAAGTCACAGAAAGTGCCTGCGAAAAAACGCTCCGGGAACTGGAAAGCGAACTCGCCACCGCTGCAGAGGCGCTCTCCGTTGCCCGCGAAGCACGCGCTGGCGCCGAAGCACGCGCGGAGAATCAGGAACATCGCCGCGTCGAAATGGGACGGATATCGGGCGAGCGTTTCGAATGCCCGCCGCCGGTGCTCCCCGAAAAGCTCGGGTTCGATGAGCATGCAATGGAGGATGCGTCGGTGGAATCCGCACGGCTTGACCGGCTGCAGAATGAGCGCGAGCGCATTGGACCGGTAAATCTGATCGCCGCCGATGAACTCGCTGAGCTTGAGGCGCAACAAGGCGCTGGCGCGGCAGAAAGCGAAGAACTGACGCTCGCGATTAACCGTCTGCGCGGTTCCATCGGTAGCTTAAATCGCGAAGGCAGAGCGCGCTTGCTGGCGGCATTTGAGGCAGTCGATGGCCATTTCCGCCGGCTCTTCGCAACGCTGTTCAACGGCGGCCAGGCACATCTGGCATTGATCGACAGCGAAGACCCGCTTGAGGCAGGACTTGAGATATTCGCGCAACCGCCGGGAAAGAAGCTTCAGTCGCTGACATTATTGTCGGGCGGAGAGCAGGCGCTGACGGCGGTCGCACTCATCTTTGGATTGTTCCTCACCAACCCAGCGCCGATATGTGTGCTTGATGAAGTTGACGCCCCGCTGGACGATGCCAACATCGAACGCTTCTGCGATTTGTTGGAGGCGATGACGCGCGAAACCGACACACGCTACCTGATTGTAACGCATAACGCCGTCACCATGAGCAGAATGCACCGACTGTTTGGTGTTACCATGGTAGAACAAGGCATCAGCCGGTTGGTATCGGTTGACCTGGGTGGTGCCGAACAATTACTGGCTGCGGAATGACTTTACATGGCCCCATCACAAACAGCTTTATTTCGCAACGCCTTCGGCTGAATTACGTCGATTGGGGCAATCCCGATGCGCCGCCGTTGCTTTTGGTCCATGGCGGTCGCGACCATGCGCGCAGCTGGGACTGGGTGGCCGAAGAGTTGCGCCACGATTGGCACATTATCGCACCTGACCTGCGCGGCCATGGCGACAGCGCTTGGTCACCGGACGGCAATTACGAAATGTCCGCCTTTGTATATGATCTGGCGCAGCTGATCCACCAGCTGAACCTTGCCCCCGTCAGCATCATTGCACATTCGATGGGTGGCAATATCGCCACGCGCTATGCCGGGCTCTATCCCGAAAATGTGCGCAAGATGGTGAATATTGAGGGGCTTGGCCTTTCCCCCAAAATGCAGGCGGAACGTGATGCTATCGGCATACAAAATCGTTTCCGGCAGTGGATTGAGGATAAGCGCAATGCGGCTGGGCGGACCCCGAAACGCTATCCCAACATTGAAGCAGCTTATGAGCGGATGAAGGCGGAAAACAGCTATTTGACCGACGAACAGGCGCGCCATTTGACCGTGCACGGCATCAGCCGGAACGAGGATGGCAGCTGGAGCTGGAAGTTCGACAATTACCTCAACATCTGGGCAATATTCGACATGCCACGCGAAGATTTGCTCGTAATTTGGGAGTCGATCACCTGCCCGATGTTGATGATGTATGGTGCCGACAGTTGGGCGTCAAACCCCGAAAAAGACGGCCGCATCGCGCATTTCCCGACGGCAAAAGTCGTCGAATATGAAAATGCCGGTCATTGGTTGCACCATGACCAGTTTGACCGCTTCATGGCCGACGTAAAGGCCTTCCTCTAATCAAACATCGCGCGCAAGGCGGATATGGTGTCCGCCTCTTCAGCCGGCTTGTCCCTGCGCAAACGCGAGATACGTGGGAACCGCATGGCCACGCCTGATTTGTGCCGCTTGGATTCGTGCACGGCGTCAAATGCGACCTCAAGCACCAGCGACTTTTCCACTTCGCGGACCGGACCGAAACGCGCGACGGTGTTGTTCCGGACAAAGCGGTCGAGCCATTTCAGTTCTTCATCGCTGAACCCGGAATAAGCCTTGCCGACTGGCAACAAATTGCCATCTTCGGTCCAGCAACCAAAGGTGTAGTCTGAGTAATATGAGGAACGTTTTCCGCTCCCCCGCTGCGCATACATCATCACGCAGTCAGCCACGAGCGGTTCGCGTTTCCATTTGTACCACAGCCCGACCTTACGCCCCGCCAGATAGGGCGAATCGCGCCGCTTAAGCATCACTCCCTCAATCGCCGCCTCGCGCGCGGCGGCACGGATCTCGGCAAGGTGGTCGAAATCGCGCGCCTCAATGACAGCAGATAAATCAAACCGCGCAGGGTCAAGATTGGCCGTAAAAAGTTCAAGCCGGTCGCGCCGCGCGATGATGACGTGCTGGTGCTCGCGGTCTGATCCTGACTGCGGGCTGAGCCTAGCCTGAGCACTCGGTGCCGCC
>CALDKP010000269.1 GCA_937898535.1 uncultured Sphingomonadales bacterium
GGACCGACAACTTCACCGACCAGGGTTGTGGCATGGGGGCAGAAGCAACGCTGTATCTGACCCAACATGGCGTACAAGTCGTCGGCACCGATGCATGGAGTTGGGACGCACCCTTCAGCCATACCGCCCGTCGCTGGGTGGAAACGCGTGACCCGGATATCATCTGGGAAGGGCATAAGGCCGGACGTATCCAGCCTTATTACCAGATTGAAAAGCTTACCAATTTGGAAGCGCTGCCAGCATTTGGTTTTACGCTGTCATGCTTCCCCGTAAAGATTGAGCGTGCGAGCGCGGGATGGATAAGGGCGGTGGCGATTTTGGATTAAGCCACCGCGCGGATATTATTCCATTTCCAATATCACCGCATCAACGGCAAGACTGTCGCCCGCCTTGGCATTGACGATCTTCACCGTCCCAGATTTTTCGGCGCGTAGGATATTCTCCATCTTCATGGCCTCCACCACGGCGAGTGGTTGCCCTGCTTCCACAGCATCGCCCGCATTGACGTGCAATGTCGTCAACAGGCCGGGCATCGGGCAAATGAGGAATCTGGAGAGATCCGGCGCGATCTTTTCGATCATGTGATCGGCCAAATGCGCGATATGCCCCGGCAAGACACGTGCAATGTGCGTTGCGCCGCGTGTGGTTAGCTTAAAGCCGGTCCGCATCTTCGAAACTTTGACAGCCAGTTCTTCTTCGCCGACCTCAGCCTCAATCAAACGATCGCCGGGGTCATATTCCATCGAAAGATCGAAATGCTTTCCGTCGACATGCATGTCGCCATCGATCATCTCTATGTAATGGACAGCGACACCGATCTTCACTTGCCAGCGCGCAGGCGGCTCAAGCGTGTCACCCAACTGGCCGTCCACATGGCGTGCGCGGTCGGCTTCTGCCGTCGCCACGAACCCGGCGATAGCCGCGAGTGATTTGACCAGCTCGGGCGTTGACGCCGCGCCGTGGAAACCGTCCGGATATTCCTCGGCGATGAAGCCAGTGGTCAATTCTCCAGAGCGGAAGCGCGGGTGCTGCATGATGGCGCTCACGAAATCGATATTGTGGCCAAGGCCTTCGATTTCGAAGCGGTCGAGTGCCGCAATTTGCAGGTCCGCCGCCTCATCACGGGTTTTGCCCCATGTGATCAGCTTTGCGATCATCGGGTCGTAGAACATCGACACTTCGCCACCGTCATAGACGCCGTCGTCAACGCGGACGCCTTCGACACCGCGACGGCCATTAGCCTCCTCGTCCTCAGTCCAACCAGCGACTGGTGGGCGATAGCGCGTTAGGCGGCCCGTTGATGGCAAGAATCCGCGATAGGGATCTTCTGCGTAGACGCGGTTTTCGATGGACCAACCGTCAATCTTGATATCGTCCTGCGTCATGGCGAGCTTCTCACCAGCGGCAACGCGGATCATCTGTTCGACCAGATCGATGCCGGTGATGCATTCGGTCACCGGATGCTCAACCTGCAAACGGGTGTTCATTTCAAGGAAGTAAAAGCTCTCGCCGCTCGGGTCCGCGCCCGATACGATCAACTCAACCGTACCCGCCGAATAATAGCCCACCGCGCGCGACAATGCGACGCATTGTTCACCCATCGCCTTGCGCATCTTGGGCGTGACGAAGGGCGAAGGCGCCTCCTCCACGACCTTCTGATGGCGCCGCTGGATCGAACATTCGCGTTCGTTCAAATAAAGGATATTGCCGTGCTGATCACCCAGTATCTGGATCTCGATATGGCGCGGGTTGAGAATGAATTTTTCGATGAAGACGCGGTCGTCGCCAAAGGAGTTCAGCCCCTCGCGCTTGGTCGCTTCAAAGCCTTCGCGTACATCCTGTTCGTTGTAGGCAAGCCGCATCCCCTTGCCGCCGCCACCAGCCACCGCCTTGATCAGCACGGGATAGCCGATTTCGGCAGCTTGCTGCTCAAGGAACGCGGGCTCCTGATTCTCGCCCATATAGCCCGGCGTAACCGGCACCCCCGCCGCCGCCTGCCCGTTGGGCGGCTGCGGGTGCGCCGTCCCCTAAATCAGGTGCATTGGAGAGACTGAACATACTAGATAAGGTGTGCCGTCCCAAGGGGATACCGGCGTTTCGCCACCTAAGCCGTTGAAGTCACGCGGCGATTTCCGTTCTAGAGACGTTCCGCGACCGTCCGAAAAACTTCTAGTCAGGCGGGCTTGTCACAGGTAAACGTTCGTCTGCGTGTGACGGGGCGGCAGACATGGCAGACGGAAAGTTCG
>CALDKP010000270.1 GCA_937898535.1 uncultured Sphingomonadales bacterium
AGACGTGTGCTCTTCCGATCTAAGGATGAAGGCGCTGGCGACCAGGACATCATGTTTGGCTATGCGACCGACGAAACGCCCGATCTGATGCCGGCAACGCTATATTACAGCCACAAGATTTTGGAGCGTATGGCCGCTGACCGCCATTCCGGCGCAGCCCCGTTCCTTGAACCAGACACAAAGAGCCAGGTCACCCTGCGCTACGAAGGCAGCTTGCCGGTCGCGGCAACCGCTGTCGTCGTCTCGACGCAGCATGCTGCGGGTTATGACACGGGTGACAAGGAAGCCGAACTGCACGCCTATGTCCGCAAGGTTGTCGCTGACGTTATTCCGCCGGTATTGCTGCGGGACACGGTCTATCACATCAACCCGACCGGCAGCTTTGAAATCGGCGGCCCTGACGGTGACGCTGGCCTGACTGGCCGCAAGATCATCGTCGATACCTACGGCGGCGCAGCGCCCCATGGCGGCGGCGCATTCAGCGGCAAGGATCCGACAAAGGTTGACCGCTCGGCGGCTTACATCACGCGCTATTTGGCGAAGAATATCGTTGCCGCTGGTCTTGCGACCCGCTGCACCATCCAGCTTGCCTATGCGATTGGCGTTTCAAAGCCACTTTCGCTGTACGTCGATACGCATGAGACCGGCACGGTTGGTGATGACCAGATTGAAACTGCAATCATGAGCATCGAAAAGCTGGGCGGACTTACGCCGCGCGGCATTCGTACGCATCTTGGCCTAAACAAGCCAATATATCGCAAGACTGCGGCTTACGGACATTTCGGACGCAAGCCCGAAGGTGATTTCTTCCCTTGGGAACGCACTGACCTTGTCGAAGATTTGAAGGCAGCTCTCGCCTGATTACACTTGCAGCGTGGCGGCTGAAAGTTTAGCCGCCACCGCTATGACTGCGAACAAGCCCGGAGACCCCACAACACTGAACCGCCTTTACGGGCGTTCAAAGGGCAAGAAGCTGCGTGTCGAACAGGCTGATCTAGTCGACAATCTTCTGCCGCAAATTTCGGTGCCTGAAACAGGCGAGCTGGGCAGCATGCAATTGTTCGGCGACGATCGCGCCATGCACTTTGAAATCGGCTTTGGTGGCGGTGAGCATTTGGCTTACCGCGCCGACCTTTTACCCGACCACGGATTTATTGGCTGCGAACCGTTCATGAATGGGGTTGCACAAGCGCTGTCGCATGTGCGTGAAGGCACGCTGCGCAATGTGCGTTTGCATATGGGCGATGCGCTGGAAATATTGCGCCGCGTGCCGGACAAGTCGCTCGCCTTCGTCTATCTGTTGCATCCCGACCCGTGGCCCAAAGCGCGGCATGTAAAGCGCCGGATGATGAACGATGGTCCGCTTGATCTCATCCACGCAAAATTGAAACCCGGCGGGGAATTCCGGTTCGGCACGGATCACCCCGTATATTTGCGCCATGCCCTTATGGTCATGCAGCGCCACCGGCACCAATATAACTGGCTGTGCGAAGCCGCAGCAGACTTCCAAAGCCGGCCCGGCGGTTGGCCTGAAACGCGCTATGAAGCCAAGGCCCGCCGGTTAGGGCACGAAGTCTGGTATTTCCGCTATCAGCGCAAACCGGATTAAAATGCGCGGCGGCGGCAAAACATTCGACGAAATCGACGAAGCGTTCGACGAGAAACGGTAGGCGAGGTGCAACCGTCTGAAAATCCGGTATGAAAGGCTATGGAGAATGTCACGTCGCGAAAAGCATTGATTGGCCATCAAATGGCTTTGCTTACCATCATCGGGTTCTGGGCTTTTTACGCGCTCATCTTGTCGCTGCGCGCGGCTTTGCTCGATTTTCCAGCGCAGGCGGTGCTGTTTGAACGCCGCCTCATGGTCGCGCTGGTGGGCGTATTGGTCACCTGGATTTTATATTTTGGTCTGCGGATGGCGGACCGGCGACCGCTGGGTTTCCGCGTCAGCGTCGCGTTTTTGGGCGCTATTCCCTGTGCCATCGCGCTTGCGTCGGCGAATTTCTATATCTTCAACCTGTACGATCCGATCAGCCTTTTCAAAGACCCCAGCGTTGGGCGCAGTTTTGAAGATTTGAAGGCGCAATTGGGGCTGTCGTTCTGGCAGGAAATCGCCGACATTTCCGTCACCCATTATTTTTTCCTGATCGCGTGGAGCTCGCTATATGTCGCCATCGGCTATGCGCGTGAAGTGCGCGAAGCCGAACGCAAGACATCCAGATTTGCGCAAGCGGCACAAGATGCCGAACTGCGGTCGCTTCGATATCAGGTCAACCCCCACTTCCTGTTCAACACCCTGGCCGGCGTGCGCGCGGCCATCGTGAGCGACCCGGCGCGCGCCAGCGAAATGGTCGACCACCTGGT
>CALDKP010000271.1 GCA_937898535.1 uncultured Sphingomonadales bacterium
CCGAACAACTGGGCGAAGGCTTTGCATTGGGCGCTGCCGCGATCGTTCCTGCAAGCCTTCCAGATACAGTCGGCCTCACCGCACCCGGTGCGATGTATCGCACCAAGATCAAGGTCGCGTTGCCCGCTGGCGCCAGCCCCGAGGCCGCTGTCGAGCGGCTGAAGGCACGCTTCTTGGATTCCGGCTTCGAGTTCCGCACGCGGGGCGATCATGCCCGGCATCATGGGGTATTTTCCATGCAACCGCGCCGCGGCGGACACACGTTTGCGCGCGGAGACCACCTCCGCGTCGTGGATCTGCCCGGCACCTACAGCTTGGCGGCGACCAGCCCGGATGAGGCCATCACCCGCGATGTCTGCCTTGGCCGCATGAAGGGCGAGACCACACCAGATTTGTTGCTGTGCGTGGCCGATGCCACCAACCTGCGCCTACACCTGCGCTTTGTGCTGGAGGTGCGCCAGCTCGGCCTGCCGATGGTGCTGGCGCTCAACTGTGCAGACCTTGCTGAAAAGCGCGGCATCCAGCCCCTGGGCATCTTCCGCGGCTTTGCGGTGGCGGGCTGCGAGCCCGATGAAATGGGCATTGGCCCCGTGTTCGCAATTCCAAAATTGCTTCAGCGTTTTGGCTTGAAGATGGACGATATCGGCATCTGGGAATTGAACGAAGCATTTGCTGTTCAAGTTCTGTACTGCCGCGACAAGCTTGGCATTCCAAACGAGTTGCTGAACGTCAATGGCGGATCGATCTCGATCGGTCACCCATATGGTATGACTGGCGCACGTTGCACCGGCCATGCGTTGATCGAAGGCAAGCGTCGCGGTGCGAAATATGGCGTCGTCACGATGTGCGTTGGCGGCGGCATGGGCGCAGCCGGCCTTTTTGAAATCTTCTAAAAAACGAAACGGAGCAGCCGCATGTCAGCTATTGGTGTAATCGCAACTTTAACCGTCGCCGAAGGCAAAAACGAAGCCTTTGAGGCTGTTTTTTCTGAGCTTGCGGCTGCCGTTCGGGCCAATGAACCGGGGAACGTATTTTATACGTTGACCCGGTCACGGTCGAACCCACAGGTCTACAAAGTGCTTGAGCAATATGTCGATCAGGACGCGCTCACCGCACATGGCGCCAGCGACTATTTCAAGGCCGCCGGTCCAAAGCTTGCGCCCTGCCTCGCGGGTGCACCTGAGGTTGAGTATCTAGACGCGCTATAAGGCGCGCCTGCTGCTTTGCCCCGCGTGCGATGGTTAAGTGGCCGTTGACCGGCCAGCGTTCGATGCTGGCTTTAATGTGCAAGGCCATCGCTGAAAACCCGCAGGAAACGGTGCTAGGCAAAATGCTATTGCGCAGATCCAAATAGCGGGCGACATATCGCCGCTCAATTGTGGCTGACAATCCAGTCTTCGACGACAGGTGCTATCTTTTCGCGCCATTTGCTGCCGTTAAAGATGCCATAATGGCCAACCTCTGGCGCCATATGATATTTCTTGAGCGCGTCAGGCAAAGCGGTCGCAATGTTGAGCGCAGCCTTGGTTTGCCCAAGGCCACTGATGTCGTCCCGCTCACCTTCAATAGCCAGCAGGCCAATGTCCGTAATCGCACCGGGATCAACGAGCTTGCCGCGATAGTTGAATTCGCCCTTGGGCAACAAATGACGCTGAAATACGGTATCAACGGTCTGCAGATAAAATTCCGCCGTCATGTCGCAGACGGAGCGATATTCGTCGTAAAATTCTTTGTGCCGATCCGCGCTTTCGCCGTCGCCTTTGACGAGGTCTGAGAACATTGACCAATGGCTGATCATATGGTTGCCCAAATTCATCGACATAAAGCCAGTGAGCTGAAGAAACCCCGGATATACCCGCCGCCCCGACCCTTTATAATAAGGCGGGACGGTCGCAATGACATTTTGGACGAACCATTCATGCGGGCGGCGTGTGGCGTGGTCGTTTACCGCCGTCGGCGCTTCGCGGGTGTCAATCGGACCGCCCATCATCGTCAAGGTGCGTGGCCGCAACGGATGGTCCTTCGCGCTCATCACCGCAGCAGCAGCATAAGCCGGAACCGAGGGCTGACACACCGCCAACATATGGGCGCCGCGTCCGCCAGCATCGGGGCCGATGAATTCAAGCCATTCGATGAGATAATCGATGTAGGTTTCAAGATCGAAACCGCCACCCGTCAACGGCACATCGCGCGCATCTTTCCAGTCGGTGATATAGACATCATGCGTTGGAATCATGCGCTCGACCGTGCCGCGCAACAGCGTCGCGAAATGGCCGGACATCGGCGCGCAAATGAGCAACCGCGGCTTCGCGCTGCTGCCTTCATAGACGAACCGCTTCAACTGCCCAAAGGGCTTACGCGCCAGATTCTCTTCTTGAACCGGCAACGTCTTGCCGTCGACAGTAACATTATCCAATCCGAATGCTGGCTTTCCGCGTGGCAAAACCGAATGCGCAAAAACATCCAATGCCGACGCCGCGATGGGTGCAAGACCGCCCACACTAAATGGGCCAGTGAAATTCTTGAGCACATCTGCCTGAGCCTGTGCAATTTTTCCCGCACCTGCTAACCAGCTCCGTTGCATATCATAACCGGTGTAAAGCATCTGCAATCCTTAGATTTCCGTCTTTCGCCCCCGAAAAATAGGGCATTCTTGTGGAAGCCATAAGCGTTTATTGTGCATTGCACCATGAAAAAGTGAAGCCGTTTTCCTGTCCGCAATTGTGAGTGTCGCAGCGCCCTGCTACGCGGCTAATCATGAATGAAACATCCGCAGATTTGCCAAGTGCAAACGTCACTTCCGTTTCAGCCGAAACGACCGAGACCGCCCAACCAGCGAATACCAAAAAACTCGGCAATCTGCGTATGGTTTGGCAGCATGCCTCGGCCTATCCGAAGCAAATTATGTTCGCGTTGCTCGCGCTCACCGTTGCTGCGCTGGCCACACTTGCAATCCCTGCAGGGTTCCGCTTGGTTATCGATCGCGGATTTGCCGCAGGCGGTGACTCTTCGGATATTGCCCGCTGGTTCGAATATCTTCTGATAATCGTGGCCGTAATGGCTGTCGCGACCGCGTTTCGCTTTTACTTTGTGTCCTGGCTCGGGGAGCGCACGGTTGCTGACATCCGCCTTGCTGTGAACCGCAACCTGCTGCGCCAAAGCCCAGCCTTTTTCGAACATAACCGTCCCGCGGAAATCGCCAGCCGTATGACAAGCGATACAGCCGTTATCGAACAGGTTGTCGGCACAACGGTCTCGGTCGCGCTTCGGAACATCGTGATGGGCATTGGCGGCGTCGTATATTTGTTCACCCTTGCACCACAGTTGGCGATCGGCCTTTTGATTGCCATTCCCGTCATCGTTCTGCCCATCGTACTGATTGGCCGAAAATTACAGTCCGCTTCACGGGCGAGCCAGGATCGGATTGCCGACGTTGGGGCCATGGTTTCGGAAACACTGGGCGCCATGCGCATCGTGCAAGCCTTTGGACAAGAGGGGCGCGAAGGCGAACGGTTTAGTGGTAGCGTCGAAGCTACCTTTAGCACTGCCAAGAAGCGTATTCGCCTGCGCGCATTTATGACCGCCATCGTCATGGCACTCATTTTCAGCGCTATCACATTGCTAATGTGGAAGGGCGCGATTGACGTTGTCGAAGGCCGGTTGACCGGCGGCACGATTGCCGCATTTGTACTAACCGGAGGCCTAGTCGCGGGCGCATTTGGTGCTCTTACAGAAGTCTATGGCGATCTGGTGCGCGGAGCCGGTGCGTCGGGACGGCTCGCCGAACTGCTTGCCGCAGAACCAAACATCGCTCCGCCCGCTAAGCCTATAGCGTTGCCTGTGCCACCGCGCGGACAGCTGGAGTTTCAGAATGTCAGTTTTCGCTATCCCACACGCCCCGAAGTATCCGCGCTCAGTAATTTCAACCTGAAAGTAAGCCCGGGCGAGACGGTTGCCGTTGTCGGCCCGTCTGGCGCCGGCAAATCGACGCTGTTTCAGCTTGCACAGCGGTTTTATGATCCAGAAACAGGTGCCATTCGTATTGACGGCGTGGCACTCACCAGCGCCGATCCAGCCGAAGTACGGGCGCGCATGGCCTATGTTCCGCAAGAGACGGTATTGTTCGCATCTTCGGCCCGCGACAATCTGCGTTACGGCAACTGGCTGGCCAATGACGATGCCATTTGGGCGGCGGCAGAACAGGCCAATGCAGCCAATTTCCTGCGCGAACTTCCACAAGGGCTCGATACATATTTGGGCGAAGGTGGGGCCAGACTTTCGGGCGGGCAGAGACAACGGATTGCCATCGCGCGCGCCGTACTGCGGCAGGCGCCGATCTTGTTATTGGACGAAGCGACGAGCGCGCTGGATGCCGAAAGCGAACGTCTCGTTCAGGACGCGCTCGACATGCTAATGAAGGATCGCACGACAATCGTGATTGCCCACCGCCTGGCGACCGTACGTTCGGCCGACCGTATCATTGTGATGGACCAAGGTCAGATTGTTGAAGAAGGCGACCACGCGACACTTAGCGCGGCGGGAGGCCTATATTCGCGTTTGGCCAGCCTACAGTTCGACGCTTAAAACGAGGCGCGCAAACGGTCGCGCATGGCTTGTGGTTCCGACGCCTGCGGAACAGGGGCGCGCATTTTCTCGCTGAGCCGATGAAGTCGGACATATAATTCTTCGCTCGCACCGATCAGCGCTTGGGCTTCTAGTGAAAATTGCGACACCAGTGGCCCATCACTGGCGGGCGCATAGCCCAGATTGTTGGTTTCGTTTCGCGCTTCGCTCTCGGTTATTTCGCCAGCCCGCAATGCCTTTTGGTTCAACAACCACGCAATGCTGTGCATCAGACGTGTGGTAACCTTGAGAGACTCGCAGGAGAAAGCGACCGAAATCTCCGGAGACAGATGCCCCGCATCAAAGCTGCGGTCAAAACACGCGCGCGCTTCATCGGCGAGCACCATCGCCTCTGTGTATAGAGAATCCACTAATAATGGGGTAAGCTCAAGTTGTGCATTGCTCATATGCTTTTATGACACGAACCATGCCCCGATGTTAGTGCAAACGATCCCGTGGCGGCGGCATCTTTGGGATGTACCGGTATGAAACAATCATAGCACAATTGTAAACGTTCAAGACGGGAACCGATCAGGCGATGATATCGGGCACAAGCTGATCTTCAAGGCGCATGATTCTGTCTTTCAATATCAGCTTCTTCTTTTTCAAACGTGCAATCTGCAGCTGATCAACGACCGTTTGCATGGTCAACGCCGCAATAGCGTCATCCAAGTCACGATGCTCAATCTTCAGTTGCTCAAGCTGCTGCTGGTAGCCGTCGTCGTTCATGCCCCCCTTCTAACCAGAGTCGCGCAAACAAGTCATCGTTAAAAGCGGGCATGATCGCGCGGGCATGTTTCTGGTACACGCCAAACGCAAAATTATCGACAAGACTCGCGCGATGTTTCGTGATTTACTTTGGCTGTTGGACCACCGAGTCTCACACTGAAGGAGAATGATGTGAATAATAATCATCTGTCCGCACTTCGCAGCAAACATGCCGATCTTGAGCAAAAGTTGCAGCGTGAAGAACATAGACCTTTTCCTGACACCGGCATCATTCTTAGCCTTAAGAAGCAAAAGCTGCATCTTAAGGACGTACTTATGCAGGAGTCGGCCCTAACTGGCTGACTACGAATAATTTCAAGCGGGGTATCGCTTGCCTTTTGTGTCTCTGCTAGATGGGGCATATGGAAAGCGCTACCCGTTCTGCCCGCAACATACTGACCGGTCTTCACGAAGTGATGGCCTCGCGAAACCATGCGCAGGGCAAGCTGAACCATGTGGTCAACATCATTGGTGAAGCACTGTCGAGCGAAGTGTGCTCAATCTATCTGTTGCGCGACGGTGCGCTTGAATTATTTGCGACGCGCGGATTGAACGAGGCGGCGGTCCACGTCACCCGGCTCGGCCTAGGCGAAGGCCTTGTCGGCACGATTGCGGAAAATGTCGAAACGTTGAACTTGGATGAGGCCGCAGCCCATCCCAATTTCCGCTATGTGCCCGAAACAGGCGAAGAACGCTTTCACAGCTTTGCAGGCGTGCCGATTGTGCGTTCCGAACGCGCGGTCGGCGTGTTGGCCGTGCAGCATGTCGAACCACGGAAATATGAAGAGGTCGAAATTGAGGCGCTTCAAACCGTCGCAATGGTGCTGTCAGAACTGATCGCCAATGCAGACCTTGTCGACGAACCCAGCGCGCGGGGCGGGAATGACACCGGCACGATTAGCCTCACGGGCCTGCCGCTCGTTAAAGGCGCTGCTGCTGGCGTTGCTATTTTCCACCAACCCAATGTCCGCATTGAACACACGGTAGCGGAGGATATCGAAGCCGAACGCCACCGTGTCTATTCAGCCTTTGACAAAATGCGCGAACAAATCGACCGCATGGCCAGCCAAATTGATTTCGGCACGGGCGGCGAACATGAAGAGGTCATCGCGACCTATAAGATGTTCGCATATGATGAAGGCTGGAGCCGCCGTATTAACGAGGCCATCGATAGCGGCCTGACGGCGGAAGCCGCCATCGAACGGGTCCAGCAACGCACCCGCATGCGTATGCGCCAGATTGACGATGCGCTGCTCGCCGACCGCATGCACGATCTGGAAGATCTATCAAACCGGTTGCTGCGCATTGTGTCGGGTCAAATGAGCACGGCTGCACAACTCGGTCTGAAAAAAGACTCGATCCTGATTGCGCGCAATTTGGGCCCGGCCGAGCTGCTCGAATATGACAAACGGCGTCTGCGCGGCGTGGTGCTTGAGGAAGGCTCGCTTACCGCGCATGTTGTGATTGTCGCGCGCGCAATGGGTATCCCCGTGCTGGGCCGCGTACAAGGCATCCGCCACAAGGTGCGCGATGGCGACATGCTGCTGCTGAACGCCGACGAAAAAAGCGTCATCGTCAGGCCGTCGTCGGCTGCCGAAGAGCTTTTCCAACATGATCTGGTCGACCGGCAAAAGAAAAAAGCTCGCTATGCAGCGATGCGTGACGCGGCGTCGGTCACCAATGATGGCGTGCCGGTGACGTTAATGATCAATGCCGGATTGCGCGACGATATGTCCGCCTTGGCAACCACCGGCGCGGAGGGCGTTGGCCTGTTCCGCACAGAATTCCAGTTTTTGATATCTG
>CALDKP010000272.1 GCA_937898535.1 uncultured Sphingomonadales bacterium
CAATAGTGACTTCGCACGCTGTATCTACGGATTCACCCAGGCACCTATTTCGGCGACAGTCGCCGTTCTCTCTGCCGATGGCTCCTCTCAAGTTGCCACAACCGTTCTCAATGAAAAGAATGGTTGGCTTCGCCTCTCTGCATCAAACTTCAACTTCTCGGCTCCGACTATCCGAGTCTTGCTCACGCAGGAAGCAAAGCCAACGCCAGAACCTGAAATGACTACCCAGGCGGCACCCAAGGCGCCGAAGAAGGTCGCGAAAAAGGCAAGCAAAGCCGAGTAAAGCGTCTAATTCTGCCCGACTGGCAACAGTTGGGCAGAAGGTCCTATACCGTTAAATAGTTCGGGCTCGGTTCCGGTCATCCAGACCTGCGCGCCGGTTTCGGCCAGTAACGCAAACAATGCCGCGCGTCTTGACGGATCAAGATGCGCTGCAACTTCATCCAGAAGCAGGATTGGCGGTGCCTGACGCTGCGCAGACACAAGCGCGGCGTGCGCAAGGATGAGCGATAGCAGCAATGCTTTTTGCTCGCCGGTCGAACATTGCTCGGCCATTTGGCCAGAACCCATATGTATGACGTCAAGGTCCGCGCGATGTGGGCCAAATAATGTGCGTCCGGCGGCAGCGTCACGGCTGCGGCCCTTACGCCAGATCACGGCCAGATTCCCCTCTGTTGGGCCGGCCTTATCGACAAGGCTGATCAGCGGAACCGCGAACGGCCCCGAAGGCGCGCTTTGCAATTGATCGCGCAAGGCATCAACCAAGCCGGTACGCGCAGCTTGAATAGCGTGTGCGCTATCCACCATCTGCTGTTCGATTGCGTCCAACCAAAGAGGGTCAGCCGGCACCGTTCCGGACAACAGCTTGTTGCGTTGCTGCATGGCCTTTTCATATCGACTGCTGTGACGGGCATGCTGAGGGCTTAGTGCCAGTACGAGGCGGTCCAGAAACCGCCGACGCGCGGCTGAACCATCTGCAAACAGGCGGTCCATCGCGGGCGTAAGCCAAATGACCGAAAGCCATTCAGCAAGGCTGTTAATGGACGCGTTGCTCTCGTTCACGCGGACTTTCCGGCGTTCGGGCTGCTCCGCGCTCACACCCGTTCCGATGACATTCCCCGCCACTTCAGCGACGATAGCAAATCCACCGTCACCGCCGGCGCGGACCATATCTGACATTGCGGCACGGCGAAGGCCGCGCCCCGGAACCAACAGCGAGACTGCCTCTAGGATGTTCGTCTTGCCCGCGCCATTTGACCCATGAAGCGCAATGAACTGCGCTTTGGGACGGATCTCAAGCGCGGCATGGTTGCGAAAATCATTCAAGGAGAGGCGGGACAAGACCATATAACGTGCCTGCTATAGTGGCATGTTCCGGTCAAGCCGCTTATCGGAAAATCACCAAACCAAATATTGGTATTTTTTCCCAACATATGAAATTGTTTCACGTCCGTCCGATACCAAGAACCGACCTAACTATATGATTTTATGAAACACATCCAATTTGGCACGGCCTGTGCAAACTATCCCGCATGGCCGGAATAGTCCGGTAGATTTTACAGGAACGTCACATGACACAATATGCACGCACCCAAATCGTTTCAGCCTTTGCCGCTGTACTTTGCGCCGTCATCACCATCGGCATCAGCATTGCACCCGCCGTAGCGCCTGTTGCAGCTGTGGTTGCCTAAACACATTAACGCAGTTCAAAAATAGGGAGTAAAGAAATGACACGTTTAACATTGGACAAAACCAATAAGAAAATTCTCGGTGTATGTGCCGGATTGGCCAACTGGTCCGGCATCGACGCGATGATCATTCGCCTGATTTTTGCCGTCGCGACCGTGGTTGGCTTTGGCTCACCCGTCCTGATCTACATCTTACTGGCGATGATACTCGACTAAATCTGATTACCCCGCTAACTGTTGTCGCAAGGTCAGGAGATCAGGAGCCACAGATGGCGGGGGACTTTTTTGACAGCCGTGGACATGACCATCGCGTGTTTATGCGTAGTGGCGTCTCCATCACAGCAAGCGTCCGCGAACAAGGCGGGGGCCGACAAAAGGTTGAAGTTGTCGACCTATCTCAAGCGGGATTTCGTATGCGAACGGGGTCATTCATTGCACCCGACCGGATAATATTCCTGACATTACCCGGGTATAACCCGCTCGAAGCGCGTATCGCATGGCATGAGAATGAATATTACGGCTGTGAATTTGTACAACGGCTGCATGAGGCCGTGTACGACGACATTGTCCGCAGATATCCGTTGTTCAAAGGCCGCAATTAAGCGGCAATTTACCCCGCCACTTGCGCGCGTTATCGGACTTAGCCAACCTTGCGCACAAAAACCGACCCCGCCGAATAACCAGCACCAAATGAACAGATGAGGCCAAGGTCGCCTGCTTTCAGGTCCTGATTATGCTTATGGAACGCGATTATCGAACCTGCGCTTGAGGTGTTGGCATAGGTGTCGAGAACAGTTGGGCTCTCGTCCTCAACGGCTTCATGCCCAAGCACCTTTTGCGCGATAAGCCGGTTCATCCCCGTATTGGCCTGATGCAGCCACAAGCGACGCAAATCTGACCCGGATAGGCCAAGGCTTTCCGCGTGCTCAAGGATCATCTGCCCAACCATAGGCACGACTTCCTTGAAAACCTTTCGGCCTTCCTGAACGAACAATTTGTCGTTGCGGGGTCCGCTCTGATCGACAGGGCCATTGCCATGCGCACGGTTCAAAAATCCGAAATTGTTGCGGATATTGTTCGAAAACTGGGTTTTCAGACGCGTACCCAAAATTTCCCAATGCTGCGCTGGCGCCAAGTCCTTCGCTTCGACCAAAATGGCTGTTGCCACATCGCCAAAGATAAAGTGGCTGTCACGATCGCGCCAGTTGAGATGGCCAGACGTAATTTCGGGATTTACGACCAATACAGAACGTGCGTTGCCGCTGCGGATATAGTCGGCAGCCGTCTGGATACCAAAGGTAGCCGACGAGCACGCGACATTCATATCGAAACCAAACCCACGCTGCATGCCCAATTCATGCTGAATCTCGACAGCCATAGCAGGATAGGCACGCTGCATATTGGACGCCGCACATAAAACAGCATCGACGTCGGCAATGTCTCGCCCAGCCTTGGCCAATGCGTCCCGGCATGCCGCGACACCAATTTCCGCCATAAGCGAAATCTGGTCATTCGGACGCTCTGCGTACCGTGGCTCCATAATGTCCGGATCTAATATGGCGGTTTTGTCCATGACATGGCGCGACTTTATGCCGCTGGCCTTTTCTACAAACTCAACCGAGCTATGCGTCAGCGGCTCTGCATTTGGATGCGCGGCGTTATACCGATCGGCATAAGCGTTAAAGCTGGCAACGAGCTCCGCATTGCTGATGGTATCGGTTGGCGTAAATAAGCCCGTAGCTGAAATGACCGGTATGGCGCCGTGCGCTGAATGCGACATGTTTTTTCCCGCTTGTTTTTTGTAATTGCGTCCGCGTGCCTAGCGCTTGCGTATTTATGAAACAAGACGTTTGAAAAGGTTTGCAACGCAGTTATGGAAGCAATGGGGGAGGAAGACAAAATATGTCTTTGAAGGAACGTCAGCCTAGCTGGTTGTCCCGGCTGGTCAGGCGGGTATTGGTCGGAATATACAAACGCGGCGGATGGCATGCCCATGGCGTCGTGCCCGAATCGCGTAAATTCGTGTTGATTGCGGCACCGCACACCAGCAACTGGGATTTTGTGTATTTTCTGGGGTTAACCGATGACCTTGGAATCATGCCACATTTCATGGGGAAATCTTCGCTCTTCCGTTGGCCATTTACCAACTTCATGCTCGACATGGGCGGTGTCCCGGTGGACCGCTCGTCGAACAAAAATTATGTTCAGCAGATGATTGATGAATTCGGCCGTAGAAAAGAATTCATGCTCACCATCGCGCCTGAGGGCACACGTGGCAACGTCAAAGCGTGGAAAACGGGTTTTTACCATATCGCCATGGGTGCCGGCGTACCGTTGGTCGTTGGCATGATGGATTATCAGTCAAAATCCGGTGGCTTAGGGCCAGAAATTTGGCCCACGGGTGATTATAAGGCGGACATGAAAAAGGTCGCCGAAATCTATGCTTCTGTCGTGCCGAAATACCCTGCGAAAGGGATGACCGGCATTTTTGCAAAGGATGAAACATGACAGCTATCGGTCAAACACTTGCAATCAACGCGACTGCCCTGCTTGCAGTCATACTCCTGCTCTGGGCTTATTCGGTCAAGATCCGCGATGTTTCGTTCATTGATGCGTTTTGGGCGTTCGGAATGGTGCTGCTTGCGTGGGCAAGCTGGACGCAATCCGATGCACCGGGGACGCGATCGCATTTGCTGCTTGGCCTGACAACATTGTGGGGGCTCCGGCTTTCGCTGCATTTGTGGACACGCTGGCGCGCGCATGGCGAAGATCCGCGTTATGAAAAAATCATGCGCAGTGTGATGGAGAAAAAGGGCTGGAGCTGGAGCAAAACGTCGCTGCAGTCGGTTTTTCTGACACAAGCCCCGTTGCTGTTCATCACGTGCCTGCCAGCACAGCTCGGCATCTCATACAGCGATGGCGCGAACACAGCTTTAGGTCCGCTTGCATTTGCCGGCGCGATTATTGCGATCATCGGCATATTGTTTGAAACCATCGGCGATGCGCAGCTAAACGCCTTCCGTGCCAACCCTGCAAACAAAGGCAAGGTGCTCGACACTGGCTTATGGCGCTACACAAGACATCCCAATTACTTCGGCGATGCCTGCACTTGGTGGGGCATCTGGCTCATCGCATGTGAGACTGGCTTGCCGGGTTGGATCAGCATAATTGGCCCGATCTTCCTGACCTTCACACTCACGCGCTGGTCGGGCAAGCCGATGCTAGAATATGGCATGAAGAAAACGCGGCCCGGATATGCGGAATATGTCGCGCGCACCTCTGGCTTTTTCCCGCTACCGCCAAAGGCGCGCTAAGCCGTTATTTAGTCAGCCAGATTTCGCCATAGCCGTTAAAAGCGGGCGCGATCTTGTGTTTCAATTCGCGTTCCGGTGCAAATGCAAGATCTGGGAAGCGTTGGAACAACAACGGCAAGGCGATTTTCGCCTGCGCCTTGCCTAGCCCTGCCCCCAAGCAATAATGCGCGCCACCGCCAAAAGCGAAATGCTGAATACGCGGACGTTCAATATCAAACTTGTGCGGGTCAGGGTTCATTTCAGGATCGAAATGCGCACCAAATAGCGACATGTGAATGGTGTCGCCTTGTTTGATCGACTTGTCCGCAACCTCCATGTCTTCATGCGCGCTCCGCAACACCTGCGTAACCGGTGGCTCAACACGCAGAATTTCGTCCATAGCATTGTCATGCAAATCTGGTCGCGTTCGAAACTTTGCCAACTGCTCAGGATTTTTCAAAAGCTGCACGACACCAGCACCCAACATGTCAGTCGTGGTGGAATTACCCGCAATCAGCAGCAAACGGATGAGCAGAACGATATCCTGCGTCGTCAGCGTATCCCCCTGCTCCTCCGCCAGCGCCAATCGCGTAATCAAGTCGTCCGACGGATTGGTACGCCGCGCATCCACTTCGCGGGCAAGATAGTCGGCGAGAACTGTGGTTGATTCCTCGTACAAAGCAGTCTGCTCTTGGGTGCGGAACGGGTTTAACGCCTGCATGCATCCCAGCGACCAGCGACGAAAATCTGCGCGGTCGGCGGCGTTAATGCCCAGCAGTTCAGCCATGACTGTCGTCGGCAGAGGCGACCCGAAAAGTTGGACGAAGTCGAACTCTCCGTCCGTAGCCATAATATCGTCGGCAAGTCCCTGTGCAATTTGTTCAATGCGCGGCAGCAAAGCATCAACCGACCGCTTGTTAAAAGCCTGCAAAACCAGCGTCCGTTGTCGCTTATGCTCTGGATCATCGAGCATCAGGATGGACAGCTCCTTGCTGTTATTGCCGTACAGGGTTTTGGAAAAACTGCCTTCATTGGCTTTGCGCGGATCAGCGTTAAGTTCGCGATTTTTGATAAGCTCCGAAACTTCTTTGCCACGCGTCAGGAAATAACGGCCAAGTTGCTGATCATGATGCACGGGATCGGCAGCACGCAAACGATCCAACGGCACCCACGGCGTTTCGCGATAAACCGGTTCCAATGCCGAAAGCTGATAACCAGTCGGAAGCGGCAAATCTTCGTCGGACATATTTTCCCCAATTGCAAAATGTCAGTATTTGTGAAATTTCAGCAATTGATAGGCATCGCCCCTTATAAGTCAAAGGGGTTAAACGGAAATATGATGAAGAAATTTTGCGGCGCGGATACCCGTTACGCCAATGCAGATGCCCTAAATCAGGCAACAACCCCAAACAGGTCGTGCTCGTCCGCGTCTTCGATATCGACCTGAACAATGTCACCAGCTTTTAATGTCGGTGCAACGTCACGCAAATAGACATGGCCATCAATTTCAGGCGCATCGGCTTGCGACCGTCCGGTTGCGCCAACGCTGCCATCTTCATCGGCGTCGCCACGCCGACGGAGGGCGGCGCCATGGGCGCGACCCCCCTGAATGCGGACGGCGTCAAGGCACTCGCCACGCTTCCGTCCCTCGATGAACTGCGCGCCAAGATCGTGGGGCTTGTCAATGCTCCCGCGACCAAGATCGCCCAGCTCTCGACTGCGCCCGCCGCCAAGCTGGCTCGGGTGTTCGGGGCTTACGCCAATCAAGACGCGGCCTGAACCAGGCCTGCAATTCAGTTCGAACCAACAACCTAAGGATATATCACCATGGCTAACCTCGAAAAGATCGTCGACGACCTGTCGGCTCTGACCGTTCTCGAAGCCGCTGAGCTCGCCAAGATGCTCGAAGAAAAGTGGGGCGTCTCCGCCGCCGCCGCCGTAGCCGTTTCGGCCGCCCCGGCCGGCGCCGCCGCAGCTGTCGAAGAGCAGACTGAATTCACGGTCATGCTGGCCGCCGCTGGCGACAAGAAGATCGAAGTCATTAAGG
>CALDKP010000273.1 GCA_937898535.1 uncultured Sphingomonadales bacterium
CGGTTGCAACGACACCGGATCGAGCACCGACAGCCGTGCGGGCACGCGGTCGGAAATCTGTTTGGTGACGATCAATCCATTATCCAGCACGACGAAGCTGTTATAGGCGAGGGGCTCCGGCAATTTGTGTGCTGCCTTGATCCGGCATTCGCGATCAAGGCGGTGGATCCAGCGACCGTAGACGACAATGATGTCGCCATTGGCATGGATCGCCATTCCGCCCGGCCACATCGGTCCGCCCGGAAGCTTTGGCGATCGCGCAAGCGGTTTCAGTGTCTCAGGATCAATGCGTTCGACCCGCGCCGTCGTTGGGAGCCCAAATCTAGACCGAATTGCGCTGTGCGTCAGCAAGTAGACCTCGCCAGGCGCACCCAACACGGTCATCGTCGTCATGCTGGTTTTGCGCGCGGTGCAGCGGGGTGCTATGCCATCGTCAAGCGCAAGGCGGCACTGCGGCGGCAAAGCCTGCAAACGCATCGGCCCGCCATCCTCCGCGGGCCACGGACTGTGCAGATATCCGCTCATCCAGACCCCAACATTATCTTGTGGTTTGTGCGCATAACCGTTTATTCCCATTGGACTTGCCATTCTGTTTGGCGCAACATAATGACATTATCAATGTCATATTATAGCAAGGCAACGCGTCACGCGGCACCTTCGCTAACTTTGGGGAGTTCAAAATATGAAAAGAGCAATGCAAATTCTTGTCGGAATGGTCGGACTGTTAAACTTCCTGATTGGTTTGGGCTTTCTGTTCAATCCGTCGAAAATGGCAACCGAATTTGCGCTTTCTCCGTTGGGGACGCAAGGAATGGCGACGATGCGTGCCGACTTTCCGGCGTTCTTCCTCACAGGCGCTATCTTTTCGCTGATCGGTGCCTGGCGCGCAGACCGCACGCCTTTGATGGTGCCCCTGATGCTGCTGACATTTGCGCTGCTCGGGCGCTTCGTGAGCATCGCATTGGACGGGACCGCGCCGACCACGGTTCCGCCAATGATTATTGAAGCAGCCATGATTGGGCTGCTGGGCCTTGCGTATCGCAGTTTTGGAAAGCAGGCGAACTGATGCCTCGCTAAGTTAGCGTCGGGAGGCGTTTGCAGGTTGCCGCATCGTCAGTAGGGTGAAGACAATCGAGATGAAACCAAGATGTTTCAAGGCTCCGTCTCGAAATGGCGCTCCATGTGCCTTACGATGTTGCGCGTGTCTCTTGTCCCGCGCTTGTCTTCGCTCAATAACGCACAACGGGTCCGTTGAACGGCAGTCCTTCATTTGCGGTTAAGCGGTGAGTAAGCAAGAGACCGTTCGGCTCGGGTCGACCAAAAATTTCAAAGGTAACAATTGACGCTGCTTGGTGTTTTGAGTGCAAGCCCCGAAGCGTCGATGGGCATACTGGTAAGCGGCTCGCTCGATAGTTTTTGGTAACCCAGGATCGCAGGTTCCGGATGCTGCCCGCGAGGATGCTAATAAGCACAAAGGGGGGCGTTAGGCGTCGAGAGATCAATATGAAGATGTTCGCATCCGGTTATAATATCATATCCGCTAATAAGAATGTTCTTCGACAACTTCATTCGTGTAATTATTGAAGCATACGACGTAGTTTCTTCCAAGCCATCCGTATTTTAAAATAAATAACGCGCAGCTTTTATTTTTAAGTTCGAATAATGTTATATCAAATGTGCTCTCGATCTCTTTTTGACTAATATTCTCTGCAGATGATTTTCGGTTTATAGCGAGGGTCATTACAGCATTTTCATATTCATCCAGTCTATCCTTGCGACTTCTGTCGGAGCAAGCGGCGCCCGGTATCAACATTGCTGCCGGAATAAGAGGATAAATCAGTCTTCTGAAGTTGCTCATGTCATCCACCCTGTTCCTACCGCGCTGTTATGGCAATGCTGCCTTCGCCTGTTGCCCCCAGTCTTGCTTTATCTGCGCGAGCAGTTTGATGGCGGGGTTATCATCGCTCCGATTATGTGGGTCATTGGCCAGCGGCAATAATATCCGATGGGCTGTCGCATAATTTTCTTCGGCGATAAGCTGTTGCGTGAGCTCCCAACGAACGTTTTTGTCATATGGCGCGAGTTGTAATGCGCGCTCAAGACCATGCGCCGCAACGTCGGTAATACCCTCACCGGCGGATTTCAGGCTACGGTAATAATAGATCAACGGAATGGGGTGGTCGACTTCGACCTTGTTTAGGGCAGCAATGGCCTTGCGCGTCCGCTTCCAGGCAGTATCCGGACGGTCGGAACTCTCTGCAAGGCGCGACAGCGCAAATATTTTTTGCACATGCGCGTTTACGGATGCGGGGTCAGCCGCCAGCGCCTTGTCGGCCATTTGCACCGCAACAGCATAATTTCCAGCATCATGTTCTGCTTCGGCCAATGCTGCCA
>CALDKP010000274.1 GCA_937898535.1 uncultured Sphingomonadales bacterium
CGCTCTTGCCCATCGACGTAGCGCCGCCAACAACCCAAAGCGTTCCAGGCTGGACACCTCCAGTAGCGCGATCCAGCGAAGGAAAGCCTGTGCTAATTCCCTTCGTCTCTCCGAGAATCGAGCGCTCGACGCTTTCACACGCAAGAACACCCAATCGCTCCCATGCATCCGCATCCGTGTCATTTGAGGCGATCTCCTGAAGGCGTTGTTCGAGAGCCGTGAGCGCGTCGGTGTCGCCCTTCTCGGCTTCGTTGATTGCGATGCGTGCAGCTTCAATCGTGGCGCGACGGCGGGAGGCGTCACGGATTGCGTCGCCATAGCCAGCGATCTGCGCAGTCGTGACGGCGCCGCGATCGCTGAGCTTCAGCAGATACTCGACGCCGCCAAGATCGCGGAAGTTGGCCTTGGCCCATTCCCGCAGCGACAGCATGTCGATCAGCCGACCGTCACGCTGGCGCTGCTTGAACTCATCCCAGAGCGCAGCGTGCGTCGGGTCGTAGAAGTGCGAAGCGTTGAGCTTGGCGTGATCAATCCAGCCCGGATTAAACAGGATCGCGCCAAGCACGGCTTCGGACTCTTCGAGGGCGAGCGGAAGGGTCACAGGCGCAAGCCCTCGCGCTTGTACGCGGCGCCAAGCAGAGCGGCGGCGGCTTGCGAAGCGGGTGAGTCGTCAAACTTGTTCGGCTTCTTCTCAGGCGTCGGTATCGGCTTCAGCCGCGTGACGTGCATGTTGCGCGCTGGAAGCGGCTTTGGTGCGGATGGCTTCGCAACGGGGCGGTTGCTTGGGCGCGGCTTGCGCCGCATCGCCTTGCGCGGCACATAAGCGCGACCCTGAGTAACGCGCTTCGGCATGCCCAAGCGATGCACAACACCAATGACAGCGTTACGTGATCGGCCCTGAAGTTGCGCGGAGATTTGACCAGCGCTTAGGCCTTCGGTCCAAAGCTTGCGCACGAGCGCGACTTCAAATTCGCTCCATGCCATACCTGTGCGATTCAAGTTCGCCTCCCCTCGGTTTTTGAACGTGGTTCGGCCCCGCAGCGGGCTTCCCCACGCGGTTGCTAGTTCTGTCGTTTTGGTTGTTCGCCTTCTGGGAAGGCTCCGATGTGTTCAGGTGCGTCGCAGTAACCTGAGAGCAATGCGCTCGACACGCTCGTCTGCTCCGCCGCACGCGTCATCGCGACATCGTATGAAGGGTGTGCAGGCTCGCAATCGCAATCGACTTGACTGCCGGGCCAGAAGTCATGGCCGCAGTCGCGGCACACAACCCACACGCGGATGCGCCACCAATTGCGCCACCGCTTCGGCGGCTCTTTCGCCACCTCACGTTCTGGCGCATCGACAGGCTGAAAGCGTGTATCGCTCATTGCTTCGCTCGCTTTGTGAGAGCGACGCCAGCGCAGAAGCCCCATGCAAGGCCAATGATGAGTGCGATGGTCGCGATCATGACGCTTCCATCATATCGAGCAGAGCCGCCGTCGTTCCACCGCGCCCCACGTCTTTCAGATTTTTGACCGCTTGCGCGAAATAGCTCGGCTTCAGCTCAAAGCCGATCGCGCGGCGCCCCATCTCAACTGCAGCGTAAACCTCAGAGCCAATGCCAAGGAACGGAGTTAGAATCACGTCTCCATGCGCTGACCAAAGGTCAATACAGCGTTCGATCACGTCGAGCTGCAGCGGTGAAATGTGGACTTCATCTTTCTCGTCCCGGCCGCCGCGATATTGCAAGGTTCGGTGCTGATCTATGTCCATCCAAACAGGGGAGGCGTAGCGCTGCCATACGAGAATTGACGCCCACTTTTCATAGGGCCATGAGCTCTCGCGACCGGCGGTGTCACGCTCATACGCCTCTCGGCTAATGTCTAAGCCTGTGCCTACGTACTCAGTGAAACCGCCAGAAAGTGGCTCCGGGTTTTCGCCTGGCTTGCGGAACGTCACAATATAATCCGCAAGCCCCTGCCCTGACATGCAGCTATCTTTAACAATCTGCTTATGAAGCAACCGGAGAGATTTGGTCCGCTGCTGTGCAACAACGGGATCTTTCCAGATGCATACCTCGCTATGGAATATCCATCCGGCATCCTCATAAGCGCGGATTATTTCGCCGCGAAAGTCGCGCATCCCGATATGGCCGTGGCGAATTTTGCTTGTCGGAAGCTGCATGCAATGCACGCTGTGAAGCCTTCCCGGCATGGTGACGCGCAACAGTTCCTGAATAAGAAATTGGTAATGCGTCCAGAACCCATCACCCTCGTTGTTCGATATGTCGCGGTCGTAGTTGCTGAACTTGTAAAGTCCCTCGAACGGCGGCGAATGAATGCCGAAGTGGATGCTATCGCCTGGTATCTCGCGGATGATTTCGCACGAGTCACCCTGATAGATTGCGAAGTTGTCACCGTGGGTCTGATCGACGCATTTGAAAGTCATGCTGCCATCTCCAGAAAGGAAGGAAGTTTGATTGGTTGCTGTGGATTGTATGTCGGCACGTCGCGCACTTGGCCGCGCACGAGTTTCGATGATAAGTCAGCCATGTGCATGACCATCGCTGCGGCCATGCGGTCGGCATCGGCTTCCTTGCGGCGGATATTGGAAACAGTAGCCCCTTCCGTCTCTGCCGCGATGATGTGACAGTTGACGGGCTTGGTTTGCCCAAAACGCCAGAACCGGCGAATGGCCTGATAGAATTGCTCAAAGCTGTCATTCAACCCGACGAATCCGGTATCGGCGCAATGTTGCCAGTTCATCCCGAAACCGCAAATTGACGGCTTGGTTACAAGGACGCGAATGTCACCCTCGCTAAAGGCAATCAGTTTGCGCTCTTTGGCTTTGTCATCATCCGAGCCGCGAACCTCAACAGCGTCAGGAATGGCCTTGGCCAATGCTTCGCTTTCCGAATTAAGATTGCACCACCATACGAAAGGGCGATCAGATGGCGTCTGCGCAACAGCCTCGGCAACGCGCTGTTCAACCGTATCGCGCCGCGCTGATATGCGTTCGGCAAGTGTCGCGGCCTGAATTGGAAACAGAAAGCCCGTTTCCATCGACGGCGCATATTCAACATCGACTGTGTGTTGATGATAGACCAGCGGCGGCAGGTCATAACCGTCATTGGCATAGCCCAGATCGGAGGGCTTGCGGAGCATGACAGCCCAAGTCGCCATCCATCTCCAGAACTCATTCTCAGCATGGCCCTTCAATCGCCAGTCTTGGGTTGATCCGCCATCATGCACAAAGAACGTGGCGAGCATGTCTGTATATTTCATCACGCCAAGGAACTCGGCATGATTGCCCAATTCCATGAAGTCATTAGGGGCTGGCGTGGCTGTTGCAGCCAAGCGAAACGGGATTGACTGACAAGCCTCAATCAGTGCCGTCCGGTAATGCCCGTTCGTCGATTTGAGAATGCTGCTTTCGTCAAGGATGACGCCGCCAAAGCGCGACAGATCGAAGTGATCCAGCTTTTGATAATTGGTTATGTTCGTTCCTGGCCCGCATTCAGATTGCGTAGAAACGACTTTCGCAGCGATGCCGAACTTGTCAGCTTCGCGCGCCATCTGATTTGAGACTGCCAGCGGGGCTAGGTGCAGAATATCCTTGCCTGTCGATTGGTGGACAGCCTGCGCCCATGATAATTCCATGAGGCTCTTGCCGAGGCCAGTGCCAGCGAACAGCGCAGCGCGACCCCTGCGAAGCGCCCATGTCACAATATCATGTTGAAATGGGAACAGACATTCGGGAAGATCGGGAATGTCTGAAAGCCCAGTCATGGGATCGTCAATAGCCTTCTGTGCAAGAAATGCGGCGTAGGCGTCATTCGTGTTCCGCGATGGCTTCATTCTAAGGCTCCCCCGCCAAAGTTTAATATGTGCCGCCAGCCTTTACAGACGGGAACCCAAGAGGCTGGCGGCTCCACGCGGGTCGAGTGCGCGGAATATCATGCGGCATCACTCAGGCCAGGATCAAGAAACCCATCGGGCAATTGAACCTTGGCCTTGCGTGCCATGTCTGCAATAAAAGGACGGTAGCGCCACGCGATGCCGCGATCACGCCACATGGATACGGTGCTTTGGTTCAGGCCGGTCGCTCTCGCTACCGCACCCGATCCGCCTAGCGCCTTGATGAGTTCGTTATGCATGGCGGCTATATTTCACAGATCGAAAATCAGTGCAAGAGGATTATTTCACATAAATTTACATTTGGCGCTTGCAATGCTAAACGTTGTGTGAAATAAGCAACCATCAACACGGAGATACGAACCATGCAAACCCAATCTTTCAGAACCGCCGCCAAGCAAACTTGGGAACAGGGCGACATTGTCAATGTAGGCTTCGTTCGCGGCCTTGAAGTGGTCGCCAAGGTTGCAACCCCCGGCGATTACAAGCCTGACTTGTATGCCCTTTGGCAGCCTTCCACGGGTCGGTTCTATTCGTTCGTTCCGCACAATGGCTTGGTCCGTTGCGACACCCTCCAGCAAGCGATGGAGTGGTAATCATGACCTACTACATCCCCAACGAAACGCCGGAACAGCAGCGGACACGCTATGCGAAAGAGCGCGAGACATTCATATCCAAGCTGGTCGATCTGCAACTGGCCATCATTGCCATGCGCAATCATGCGAAATTCACACGCGGCAAGCTTGACCTTGATGTGCCGGAATATCGCGACCTGCTTGAGGCATTCTATCAGCTTAGTGAAATCGACGCGGTGCAGGAAGTTGCCGACACCATCCGCTGGGCCGACGAAGACCTATACGGCAATCCTATCGGTTCCCGCGCGGCTCGTGAGGCATCGCGGGCATTTGATGAAGCAGGTGTGTTGTGAGCGGGCGGC
>CALDKP010000275.1 GCA_937898535.1 uncultured Sphingomonadales bacterium
AGCCCGATCTTCGCCTTGTACGTGCTGGCGAAGGTCGTCGTCAGGTTCTGGATGACCTTGCCCGCCAACCGCATCTGGCCCTCGACGCCCTGCTTGGCGAGGAACGGGATCAGCAGCCAGCCCGATACGTCCCAGGCAAAGCCCAGCGCGGCCAGATGCGTGGTCTGGGCAGCGATGTCGCTGGCATTGTTGCTGAGCAGATTGCCTGCGTAGAAGCCCTGACAGGCCAGGGCGTTGGGCGTGATATCCGTGTTCGCACAAGTGATCGCAGAGGCCGGCGTGGCAAGGCCCAATGCGACAACGCAAGCACCCACAGCAAGGCCAAAGCGGCCCTTTGATTCAATCATTTCCTTACCCCTCCGTAAGCGCAGTGTTAATACAATGCTGATACATATTAATATATCGGAAAGGAAACGGAAAATTGAACAACGGCCCAATTAGCTATCTCTAAATTCGGATCAGGCCATTTTCCCAATCGCAGAAGCGTCGTTTTTTGACTGCCCGCCGACAGGCCCCGCCCTGCCTGCGCGGACATGACCACTGGAACATATCGTGCACATGCGCCATATTGGCGCCATGGCCATCCAGATTCGCACCAGCCTTGATGAACCCGATGACGCCGGCACGTTCATCCCGCACCGCCCGGCGCGCCCCGAAAAGTCCGAAGGCGGCAAGGCGTTCCGGCTGGTCAGCGACTATACGCCCGCCGGTGACCAGCCGGCCGCGATTGCCGAACTCGTCGCCAACGCCAATGCCGGCGAGCGCGACACCGTGCTGCTCGGCGTCACCGGATCGGGCAAGACCTTTACCGCCGCCAAGGTCATCGAGGCGGTGCAGCGCCCTGCCCTCATCCTCGCGCCCAACAAGATCCTCGCGGCGCAATTGTACGGCGAATTCAAGAGCTTCTTCCCCGACAACGCGGTCGAATATTTCGTCAGCTATTATGACTATTACCAGCCCGAAGCCTATGTCCCGCGCAGCGACACCTATATCGAGAAGGAATCGAGCGTAAACGAGGCCATTGACCGTATGCGCCATTCGGCGACGCGGTCGTTGCTTGAACGCGATGATGTTATCATCGTTGCATCTGTGTCGTGTATTTACGGCATCGGTTCGGTGGAAACCTATTCGGCGATGATATTCGACCTGAAAGCAGGCGAAAGCGTTGATCAGCGCGAATTGATCCGCAAGCTGGTCGCGTTACAATATAAGCGTAACGACACCGGCTTTGCCCGCGGCAATTTCCGCGTGCGGGGCGACAATCTGGAAATCTTCCCGTCGCATTATGAAGACATGGCATGGCGCGTGAGTTTCTTTGGCGACGAGATTGAGGAAATCGCCGAGTTTGATCCGTTGACGGGGACAACAGGCGCGAAGCTGAACAGTGTGCGCGTGTACGCGAACAGCCACTATGTGACGCCCGGCCCAACGATGAAGCAGGCGAGCGAAGCCATTCGGTTCGAACTTACAGAGCGGTTGAAGGAACTGGTGTCGGAAGGCAAATTGCTGGAAGCGCAGCGGCTTGAGGAGCGGACGAATTTCGATCTGGAAATGATCGCGGCGACAGGCAGTTGCGCGGGCATCGAAAATTACTCGCGCTTTTTGACGGGCCGCCTGCCCGGTGAGCCGCCACCCACCCTATTTGAATATCTGCCGGAAAATGCATTGCTGTTTGTCGACGAAAGCCACCAGACGGTGCCGCAAATCGGGGCGATGGCCAAGGGTGACCATAGGCGCAAGCTGACGCTCGCCGAATATGGTTTCCGCCTGCCCTCCTGCATCGACAACCGGCCGCTGCGTTTCAACGAATGGGATATTATGCGCCCGCAAACGGTTTGTGTTTCTGCGACACCCGGCGGTTGGGAGATGGAACAATCGGGCGGCGTGTTTGCCGAACAGGTTATCCGGCCAACGGGGCTCATTGACCCGCCGGTCGAAATTAAACCCGTTGAAGATCAGGTGCAGGATTGCATCAACGAATGCCGCAAGACGGCAGAGGCAGGCTTCCGGACATTGGTCACCACTCTGACCAAGCGCATGGCCGAAGACCTGACCGAGTTCATGCACGAACAGGGCGTGCGGGTTCGCTATATGCACAGCGATGTCGAAACACTGGAACGCATCGAACTGATCCGCGACTTGCGGCTGGGCGTCTATGACGTGCTGATCGGCATCAACCTGCTGCGCGAAGGCCTCGACATCC
>CALDKP010000276.1 GCA_937898535.1 uncultured Sphingomonadales bacterium
GGTTCGTGCCAACCTCGAAATCAAAATGGGTAGCTGGCAGTAACGCCAAACACATAATTACATCAAAGCGCGGGGGGCGACCTCCGCGCTTTTTTATTGTCCTGTCCTTCCCTTTTCATGCTGCATAGGCGTACAAGGTGCACATGGCAGGCGAACTACACGGCGAAAGCATCAACCATCTGCTCGTCATTCTGGGCGCAGCCGGCATCGTCATCCCGGCCTTCGCCCGTTTTCGCATCACCCCCATTATCGGCTTCATCTTGGTGGGGATATTGGTCGGCCCCATGGGCCTTGGCACGTTGGTGGAACGCTATCCATTGCTTGAATGGGTCACCATTACCAATACAGAGGCCATTGGCCCCATTGGTGAATATGGCATTATCTTATTGCTGTTCACGATAGGGCTTGAACTGTCCTTTCGGCGATTATGGAAAATGCGGCGTCTGGTTTTTGGCGTGGGCGCGGCGCAATTGTTTGGCGCGGGGCTCATAATTGCCGCAGGGCTTTTGCTATTTGGCTATAACCTGACAGCTGCGATTGGCATCGGCATTGCGCTGGCGCTTTCATCGACTGCGCTTGTGCTGCCAATATCGGGCACGCATTCTGCCGTTGGCAAATCGGCACTTGCGATGTTGCTGTTTGAAGATCTTGCGATCGTCCCGATCATCTTCGTCTTGGGCGCGCTGGCACCACAAGCGGGTTCGGATTCGTGGGAGGGCATGGTTAATGTGCTCTGGCAGGGCACATTGGTGATCGTCGGTATGCTTGTGCTTGGCCGTTTCTTCCTGCCCCGCCTGTTCGGACAGGCAGCGCGCACCAAAAGCCCGGAGCTTTTTGTGTCGGTCAGCCTTTTGGTCGTGATCGTGGCCAGTCTCGCGACCGGCGCGGTTGGCCTTTCCCCCATCGTCGGCGCAATGATCGCTGGCCTGTTAATCGCCGAGACGGACTATCACACCGAAGTCGCCGTCATGACCGCGCCGTTCAAGGGGCTGGCGCTGGGTGTGTTTCTGATCAGCATCGGCATGCAAGTCGATCTGCGCTTCGTCGCGGCCAATTGGGCGGCGTTGGTCGGTGCCGTTGCAAGCGTCGTTCTGATAAAGGCAGCGGTTACCGCAGGCCTGCTGAAATTGAACGGCGCACGCACGGGGACCGCGACCGAGACAGGCGTTCTTATGGGAAGCCCATCGGAAACCACACTCATTGTGCTGGGCGCAGCCGGTGCGGCGCAGATCATTGACGCTGCGACAATCAATTTCTGGCAAGTCGCAACGGCGCTTGGCTTAACCATCACGCCGATATTGGCGCGCATCGGCCGCGACGTGGCGCGCCGGCTTGAGCTACGCGAGAGCGATGACGAGGTGCATGAGCAAGACCCGGCACAAGAACCGCGCACGGTCGTCATCGGCTTTGGCCGGGTCGGTCATTTGGTTGCCGACATGCTCACGAAGCATGGGCAGCCTTATGTTGCGGTTGAGTCCAATATGGATGCGGTCGCAGCGGCGCGGCGCAGTGGGTATAAAGTTATCTTCGGTGACATCTCAAGGCCCGAAACATTGGACAAGCTGAGCCTTGGCCACGCAAAGGCGATTATCCTGACAATGGACCAACCGGTTTTGGCCGAACATATCGTCAAGCGCGTCCGTCAATGGTTGCCGGATATAACCATCGTCGCCCGCGCACGCGATGCTGACCATGCCGCAAGGCTATATCAGGCGGGTGCAACCGATGCCGTTCCAGAAACGCTGGAAAGCTCGCTTCAGCTATCCGAAGCGGTGCTTGTCGACCTCGGCGTGGCCATGGGCCCAGTGATCGCATCGATCCACGAAAAGCGCGACGAATTCCGGCGGCAGATCAAAGAAGCGGGCGGCCTCGACGAGGCCCCCAAGCTCAAGCTTACGTCTTAACCTGCAATCTTTGCTTTGATGGCATCCAATGCCGCCTGCGCCAGTTCAGCGCCGGCTGGACCGCCACCTTGCGCCATGTCGGGACGTCCACCGCCACCTTGCGTACCCATCGCCTCGGTCGCCGCGCGAACAAGGTCTGGAGCGGTCAGCGTAGCGTGGAGTGCGGGTGAAACCGCAACAACGACGGTGTTGCTGTTCGCGTTCGCCGCGATGATGGCGACGATGCCGCTGCCAATAGCCTTCATCTGGTCATCGGCCAAACCGCGCAGGGCCTTGGGCTCGATACCGTTGATGACCTGCCCCATGAATGTGACATCACCGATGGTTTCGGCTTCAGCCTTGGGACCACTGCCACCTGATAAAGCGAGCGCGGTTTTGGCTTCGGAGAGTTCTTTCTCCATCCGCTTGCGCTCGCTCATCAATGTTTCAATACGCGCGCCGACTTCATCAGGCGCGGTTTTCAGCATCGCGGCGACATTCTTCAACTGTGTTTCGCGGCCAACAAGCCACAGGCGTGCGGCCTCTCCGGTCAATGCCTCAATCCGGCGGATACCGCTTGCGACAGCGCCTTCAGAAATGATCGTGAACAAGGCAATGTCACCCAATGCGTTGACATGCGTGCCACCGCACAGTTCGAGCGAATAATGCGTGTCTTCGGTCTTGCCCATCGTCAGCACGCGGACTTCCTCGCCATATTTTTCACCGAACAAGGCAAGCGCACCCGCAGCGACCGCGTCATCAGGGGTCATCAAACGCGTGGTTACGGCCTGATTCCCGCGAATTTGCGCGTTCACATCGGCTTCAATCATCGCAATTTCATCAGCCGTCACCGCCTGATTATGCGAGAAGTCGAAACGCAGACGATCAGGTGCAACGAGGCTGCCCTTTTGCGTGACATGGCTGCCCAGTCTTTCACGCAAGGATGCGTGGAGCAAATGGGTTGCGCTATGGTTGGCGCGCAGGGAGTCGCGGCGGGCTGTATCAATTTTCAAGGTAACAAAGTCGCCAACCTTGATTTCGCCCGTTCCAATGGTCACCTGATGCGCATGCAAACGTCCAAGGGGCTTTGCAGTATCGGTGACTTCACCGCGCATGTTGGTGCTTGAAATAACGCCAGCGTCGCCCATCTGGCCGCCGCTTTCGCCGTAAAATGGCGTCTGGTTGGTGATGACGGTCACCGTGTCGTTGGCCACAGCAGACTGCACTTCAACGCCATCGTTGACGAGGGCAACGACTTGCCCCTCGCCTTCATTTGCCGCGTAACCGGTAAACTCCGTCGACCCAACGCGTTCGGCGATGTCGAACCATACGTCGTCCGATGCCTTTGCGCCGGAACCTTTCCATGCGGCACGCGCCATAGCCTTTTGATTGTTCATGGCGGTTTCAAAACCGGCCTGATCAATACCAAAGCCCTGCGCACGCAACGCATCTTCGGTCAGGTCATATGGAAAGCCATATGTGTCATAAAGTTTAAACGCGGTATCGCCGGCAAGGACATCGCCGGGCTGCATACCCGTGGTGGCTTCATCCAGCAGCTTGATACCCTTGTCCAGCGTGCGGCGGAATTGGGTTTCTTCCTGCTTCAACGTCGCTTCGATCATCGGTTGCGCGCGCAGCAATTCGGGATAAGCCGCGCCCATTTCTGCGGCAAGGCTGCCCACCAAACGGTGCATCAACGGCTCTTTCGCGCCAAGGATGTGCGCATGGCGCATGGCGCGGCGCATGATACGGCGCAATACATAGCCGCGACCTTCGTTCGA
>CALDKP010000277.1 GCA_937898535.1 uncultured Sphingomonadales bacterium
GCTGCAGCAATTCATACACTGCCGGGTCATCATGCGGCAAAAGCCCAAGGTCAATGTCGACCCCGCGCTTCGCCAACATCTGCGTGGCCTTTTGCAAAACGGAAAGTGTCTTCAGGCCCAGAAAGTCGAACTTAACAAGGCCGGCACTTTCGACATATTTCATGTCGAATTGCGTGACCGGCATGTCCGAACGCGGGTCGCGATATAAAGGCGCAAGCTCGGACAACTCTCGGTCGCCGATAACAACACCGGCGGCGTGCGTTGAACTGTGACGCGGCAAGCCCTCAAGCTTCATGGCAAGGTCAAACAAGCGCTTCACTTGCGCGTCGCGACGATATTCCTCACGCAATTCGGCGACACCGGCCAATGCGCGCTTCAAATCCCACGGATCAGCGGGAAGATTTGGGACCTGCTTGCACAGCCGATCCACTTGACCGTAACTCATTTGCAGAACGCGCCCCGTATCGCGCAGAACAGCGCGGGCTTTCAGCTTACCAAAGGTGATGATCTGCGCGACTTGGCGTGTGCCATATTTTTTCTGCACATAACGGATCACCTCTCCGCGCCGCGTTTCGCAGAAGTCGATATCGAAATCCGGCATCGACACACGGTCGGGGTTCAAGAAGCGTTCGAACAGCAGGCCAAGCTTGATAGGGTCTAGGTCCGTAATGGTCAGCACCCACGCCACGAGCGAACCCGCGCCTGATCCACGGCCGGGGCCCACGGCAATATCCTGCTCCTTTGCCCATTTGATGAAGTCAGCAACGATCAAGAAATATCCGGAGAAGCCCATGGAGCAAATGACGTCCGCTTCGAACGTGAGCCGGTCGAAATAGACTTGGCGCGTTGCTTCATCGGTAATGCCGGCGGTCTCAAGGCGTTGTATTAAGCCTAAACGCGCATCCTCGCGCAACTGCGCATCCTCAGCCGTGCGATCGCCCGCAAGGCTTGGCAGGATTGGGTTTCGATATGGCGCCAGCGCAGTGCAGCGCTGCGCAATGACAAGTGTGTTGGCCAAAGCCTCAGGCACATCGGCGAACAAAGCGCCCATTTGTTTGCCGGTCTTGATCCATGTGTCACGGCTGCTCCGCCGCCGGTCTTGGCTTTCGACATATTCGCCATCGGAAATGCACAGCATCGCGTCATGCGCATCGAAGAAATCCGGCTCGGCAAAAAATGCGGGGTTCGTGGCGACCAATGGAATGTCGCGAGCATAAGCCAGATCAATCAAAGCCTCTTCCGCGGCTTCTTCGCGGCTATCGTTGCGTCGGCTTAGCTCGATGTATAGCCGGTCCGGAAACAATGCCTGCAAGCGGGACAGATATTCCCCCGCGGCATTGATTTGGCCGTCACTTAACAGCTGCGTTACGGCGCCTTCAGCGCCGCCTGTCAGTGCAATCAGGCCATCGGAAAATGGCGCAAGTTGTTCGAGCGTAACATGTGCGTCCAAATCTTCGGGACGATCAAGATGCGCCATGGAAACGAGGCGGCATAGATTATTATATCCGCTTTCGTCCTGCGCAAATAATGGCAACCAGTCGCGGATGAACTTGCCATCGCTTGTCGGCCGCCGAACGCCAAGGAGCGCGCCAATGATGGGCTGCACGCCCTTTGACTTTGCGCCATCCTGAAACGGCATAACGCCATAGAGGCCATTGCGGTCGCAAATCGCAATAGCGGGAAAAGCTAGTTTTTTTGCAGCTTCACCAATCGCCTTGGGTTCGATTGCGCCTTCCAACATGGTGTAAGCGGAAAATACGCGCAAAGGGACGAAAGGCACATAGGACATAAAGCTATGTTAGATGACCCGCGAGATTCGACAATCCAACTTTTCGGCTAATCTGTGGACAATCAGGCAGGTTGCGCCAACAGCTTTTCGATGCCCTTGGCAAGTGCTTCGGGTTTCACCTGTGGGCCATGGCGGGCAACCACATTGCCTTTGCGGTCCACCAGAAATTTGGTGAAGTTCCATTTGATTCCGCGCGACCCCAGCAGGCCAGCCTGCTGCTGCTTAAGATAATGCCAAAGCGGGTCTTCATTGTCGCCGTTCACGTCAATTTTTGACGCCAAGGGGAATGACACATCATAGGTCAAGGAACAGAAATTCTTGATCTCTTCCTCGTTACCCGGTTCCTGCGCGCCAAACTGATTGCACGGGAACGCCAATATCTCCAGACCCTGATCCTTATATTGCCGATACAGCGCCTCAAGGCCCTTATATTGTGGCGTAAACCCACATTTCGATGCCGTGTTCACTACGAGCAAGACCTTACCCGCATGCGCCGCCATGGCTTCACTCGCGCCGCCAGGCATTTTGACCGAAAAATCGTAAACTGACATCATCTATCCCCTTAGCTTAGGCTAATCTTCCATCCTGCAGGCGCACAATGCGGTCCATCTTGGCAGCAAGACGCTCATTATGCGTCGCAACGATCGCCGATGAGCCTTGCTCGCGGACCAAAGCCATGAACTCTCCCAGCACAATGTCCGCAGTCTGTTCGTCGAGGTTACCGGTCGGTTCGTCTGCCAGTACCAGTTTTGGCCGGTTCGCAAGCGCCCGCGCGACGGCAACCCGTTGCTGTTCGCCGCCGGAGAGTTTGGAAGGTCGGTGGTGAAGCCGCTCGGAAAGCCCAAGCTGCGTGAGCAAATGGGTCGCGCGTTCGACGGCATCTTCCGGCGTTGCGTCGGCAATCAATTGGGGAAGGACGACATTCTCAAGCGCATCGAAATCTGGCAGCAAATGATGAAATTGGTACACGAAACCGAGTTTCTGCCTGCGTATTTCGGTTTGACGGTCAACACCTGCCGAACTGACTTCTTCACCATCCAATTTGATGGAGCCCGAAAATCCGCCCTCAAGCAGACCAACCGCCTGAAGCATCGTTGATTTCCCGGAGCCCGACGGACCAAGCAACGCCACAAGTTCGCCCTTGCCAACAACAAGGTCGACACCGCGCAATACCTCAATGGTGACATCGCCCTGCACAAACTTGCGGCGCACATTGATGAGTTCAACGACATTATTCATAACGCAACACCTGAACTGGATCGGTACTTGCCGCCTTCAGCGCGGGGTACAAAGTGGCAAGGAAGCTGAAAAGGAGGGCCAGTCCACAAATCGCCATTACTTCGACTGGGTCCGTTCGCGAGGGTAGCTCCGTGAGAAACCGGATCGATGGGTCCCATAAATTCTGCCCTGTGAGCAG
>CALDKP010000278.1 GCA_937898535.1 uncultured Sphingomonadales bacterium
GGCGGCGCTCGCAAGGCCATTCCAAGGAACGCTACTCCGCGAAGCCTTGGCAGGATTGGAAGCGAACAAAGCACGAATGGTGCGGGACGCTATCCGTATCGGCTATGTGGAAGGTCAGACGATTCAGCAGATCACGCAGCGCATCATGGGAACGCGGGCGCTGCAATACACAGATGGACTGATGGAAACTTCACGTAGGGATGCGGCGGCAATGGTGCGGACGGCGGTAAGTCACACGGCTAACTTCACGCGCAACGAGTTCTATAAGCAGAATGACGATCTGGTAAAAGGCATCAAGTGGATCAGTACACTTGACGGGAAAACTTCCGCAGTGTGCCGTGCCAGGGACGGAGAAGTCTATCCTATCGACTCGGGGCCGCGTCCTCCGGCGCATTGGAATTGCCGCTCGAGCACGACGCCGGTAATCAAATCGTGGAAAGAGCTAGGCATTGATATGCCAGAATCGGAGAAATCGACCAGGGCCAGCATTGACGGCCAAGTGCCTGATGATATGACCTATCAGGATTGGCTCAAGAAACAGCCAGTAGAGCGCCAGGATGATATTCTCGGCAAGACAAAGGGACAGCTATTCCGCAAAGGTGGATTGACACTTGATCGCTTCATTGACCGCAACGGGCGCGAACTGAACTTGGCAGAATTGCGAGCGAAGAACGCCGCCGCATTTGCGAAGGCTGGCCTATAATTCTTGAATGGCTGACATCAAGCTAATCTACTCCAACGCCAAACCAGAGAAGCCGCGCAAGATTCGCCAGCTTCCAAAAGTCTCGCCCTACTGCCCACTATGCAAATCGAACGCATGGATCACGATCAACCTGGGGCCGGCCAATATGGAAGGCATGAAGGCGACGCGGGTTAGGTGCTGCGTTGTCTGTTTGTCGAAAGGAAAAGTTACCACGTGGTAGCTATAAATTCCGCTTATTGACATATCAAAATGATTAGCGGATAATTTTCTCGGGGATACATTCGCCCAAAGTTTCCAAAGCTCGCTACGGCGGGCTTTTTTCATTTCTGCACAAGTTTCACAAAGCTCGCCATCTTCTGATCGCGGGCTTTTTTTATTGCCTGATTTCCGGATGGATAGGGCGCTAGGTCTGGATAGACCGTTAAGGCCGGATGGCCGGGAGTATTACCCAATGAAGCTGAAACTAGACGCAAACGGTAACGTTGTTGTCTCTGATGGCAAGCCGGTATTCATCGCCGACGATGGCAAGGAGATCGCCTTCGACGTCGTAGGTACGCAGGCAACGATTAGCCGGTTGAACGGCGAAGCAAAGAGCCATCGTGAAAGGGCTGAAGCTGCTGAAAAGTCGCTGAAAGCCTTTGAAGGGATCGCCGATCCGGTCGCCGCAATCAAGGCGCTTGATACCGTTTCGAATCTCGACGCGAAGAAGTTGATTGACGCTGGCGAAGTTGAGAAGGTCAAAGGTGAAATCACCAAGGCTTTCGAGGCCAAGCTGACGGAAGCAACGACCAAGGCGCAGACGCTGGAACAGGCGCTCTACGGTGAAAAGGTTGGCGGGTCTTTTGCCCGTTCCAAGCTGATCGCCGAAAAGCTCGCCATTCCTGCCGACATGGTGCAGGCGCGTTTCGGTCAGAACTTCAAGATCGAAGAAGGCCGCATGGTTGCCTACGATGCGCACGGTAACAAGGTGTATTCCCGTGCAAATCCTGGCGAACTGGCCGACTTTGACGAGGCGCTAGATTCTCTCATTGAGCAATATCCCTACAAGGATCACATCCTTAAATCATCTGGCGCTTCCGGTTCCGGTGCGCAGGGTGGAGCCGCAGCAGCAGGCGGAAAACAGAGCATGAAGCGAGCCCAATTTGAAGGCATGGCGCCGAACGAGCAAGCCTCGTTTGCCAAGCAAATCAGAGAGGGTAAAGCGGTCCTCACGGACTAAACAAACCTATCCGAAGCAATCAATGCCCGCCATGTGCGGGCTTTTTCATTTGAAGGAGTCCAATCATGGGCGCACTTACTCTTACTTCCTTGGTCCCGTCGATTTACGAAGCGATGGATGTTGTCTCGCGTGAATTGGTCGGCTTCATTCCAGCTGTTGCCCGCGATTCCAATGCCGAACGCGCCGCCGTCGGCCAATCTGTTATCTCTCCGGTTGTCGGTGCGATGGCTGCTGAAAACCTGACCCCTGCTGCGTATGCTGCCGACACCCCGGCGCAGACCATCGGCAACGTTCAGATGACCATCTCCAAGGCTCGTTCGGTTCCGTTCGGCATCACTGGCGAAGAAAATCGCGGCCTGAATATCGCTGGAACCAAGGCTTCGATCAATCGCGACCGCATCGCTCAGGCCATGCGTACCCTGACCAATGAAGTTGAAGCTGACCTGGCTGCGCTGCACGTTGCTGCATCGCGTGCTTACGGCACCTACAACACCACGCCCTTCGGCACCGCTGGCGTGCTGACCGACTTCGCCGAAGCTCGCCGCATCCTTGACGACAACGGCGCTCCGCAGTCAGACATGCA
>CALDKP010000279.1 GCA_937898535.1 uncultured Sphingomonadales bacterium
GAACGGCGTCATCGAAACCTGCGCCCACATCGGGCCGTAGGCGACATACGAACCCGGGTCGCCCCAGGCGTTGGGATCGGTCTGCGACCAGTTGATCGCGGCGAAGAGGAAGTCGCGCGTGCCCGGTGTGCCGGCGATCATCTTGAACAGGTCGGTTCCCTCCGCGCCGTTGTCGCCGAACACGAGGAAGATCGTGTTCTCGTACTCGCCAATCTGCTTGAGGTACGAGATCAGACGACCGATGTTGTCGTCCATATTCGTGAGCATGCCCGCGAACACTTCCATGATGCGTGCTTCGCTCTGCTGATCTGCCGGCAGCAGCGTTTCCCACGGTTGGTTCAGCGCGACGCCGGGTTGGCCGTAAGCACCGAGGGCCCAGAGGTAGGGACGGCCGATACAGACGGCTGAAGCACCGATAGCCATGGCTTTAAAAATGTCGGTACCGCGGCGGAAGCCGCCGTCGGCGGTGACGATGACGGACGCGCCGGAATCCTCCAGGCGATCGACAATAGCCTCTGCCGCGAATCCACCGAACACCACGTTGTGCACCGCGCCGATGCGGGCGCAGGCGAGCATCGCGATGGCGGCTTCCGGGATCATCGGCATGTAGACGAGCACCCGGTCCTTGGCTTTGACGCCCTTGGAAAGCAGCACGTTAGCGAAGCGGCAGACCTCGCGCTGGAGCTGGCCGTAGGTCAGCACCTGGCGGTCGCCGGGCTCGCCTTCGAAAATGATGGCCGCCTTGTTGCGGCGCGGGCCCGCGGCGTGGCGGTCGACGCAGTTTTCACAGACGTTGAGCTTGCCGCCGACGAACCATTTCGCGAACGGCGGACGCGAATAGTCGAGCAACCCACGCATGATGGGTCGGGATTCGCGCTCACCGTTGATAGGCAGCTTGCAAAACCTCAAATATCTTTGCACACTCTCCATCATATTTTACAAATGAAACTGATTCTTGTAGCCCTTGGACCAAGGTATGCCTACATATAAGGTGTTGCGCGTCTGCTTGATATTGTCTGCGCAATTTAAACCGGGAAAATGACGCCTCCGACAAGGGCGCCCTTCCTGCACGTACTGTGACCTACGCACCCCACCAGCCACTGCAAACATTGTACAGCATGTCCATGCCAACGATCTTGGACGGTTTGTTTCGTCATTGAGCGAGCATCGGGGCGCATCTGAGGATGGGGTCACCCCTCGAGCACCCACTGCCGTCCACACGACAGCGTGCGTTGTTTCATTTGCTACATCGTTGCCTTTGTACAACATAATAATGTTATCATTCGCGCTGCTCAGATCTCCGTCTTGCTGGTCCATTGTGCGTCTGGGGCAGAATTCCTAGTAATGCAAGTTGCACTTTTACCGTCACGCTGATGCGAATCTACCTCCAACCTCGACGTGAATGCATTAACCAATGTCTCGCTGATACTATGCGTTTGTTAATATGCTTGGGATCGCAACGGGGCCGGGATGGTATCGTGCTGCAACCTTGCTATGGGGACCCAACACGAAGTCAGCTACGGGGCCGGCAGCGGCCCCTCGGAGCCTCTGTGCTGATTGTCTGGGTCATAACATGACGCTCAGTTGCTGTTCAGAGATGTTCGAGCAGGTTTGTGCCGGGGGGGGCTGCAGCCCGGGGCCCGCGGCGGGGGATTTCAGG
>CALDKP010000280.1 GCA_937898535.1 uncultured Sphingomonadales bacterium
GGAAAGGACGGCTCTTTTATGATTGCGCTAGTGTTTCTCGGTTGCCCACCACCATAAGGAGGAGAGAGAAGGCGGCGGGCGCGAAATGCACCAGCGCAATGACCTCGGAAAACTTATGCAGCTTTCTTGAAAAGCTCAGTCGTTACCGCGATACGGTTCGAAATCGGCTGGAACATTTCGTTTACCAGCTTGACCATCGCTTCGGTGTTCTTCGAACCCTGCGCGACTGCAGTGTCAAAGCCCTTGCGCGCCAGTTCACCCTGCAGCTTCACAAAATCGGTTGGCGATTTGACGGCCGTCAATTCTTTCACCGCAACCTGAACGTCTTCGAAGTTCTTCTTGGCGAATTCGATGTTGGTCTTGCCCATTTCCTGAGCGCCCTTGGCAGCGATCTTGCCAGCTTCAACGATGGCTTCGACGTTGGCTTTGTTGAATTCAACGGCGTCAGCCGCGAACTTCTTGCCTTTTTCGGTCGCTTCGCTTGCCTTTTCACGCACGTCAGCGAAAAACTCGGTCGCTTTTTCAGCGGTGGCTTTTACAGTGTCAGTCATATTCGTCACTCCTTGAGCAATCGGTTCAGATCCAACAGACACGGCTTTCTTGGCCGGTAAAGCAGCAGGTTTCGCAACCTTCTTCTTTGCAACGGTGCTTGGTGTAGCTTTCGCAGGCGCAGCCTTCGACGCCGTTGGCTCAACGGTTTCAGTCGAAGGCATAGCTGCTAATTTGCGTACCATGGCGTGCACCATTTCTGTTGTGTTGCAGTGCACAATAAAGATTCGTGCACGCACTGTCAACAAAAATGTTGCACTGCACAATAAATTGAATTGGCGGGTTAATCCGCCAATGTCAGGCCTTCAAAACGTTCATAATGATGGTCAGCAGAACCAAATTGGCTTTCGATCATTGTCGCGCGCTTGAAGAAATGACCGATGGCCAGTTCCTGCGTGATGCCGATGCCGCCATGTGTTTGAATGGCACTTTGGCCCACGAACTTCGCTGCGCGCGAAACCTTTGCCTTACATGCCGACACCGCAGCCATACGTTCTGCCGCTGGCAAATCGAGCTTCAAGGTCGCCATTGTGGTCATGGATTTTGACTGTTCAACTTCCATGAACATATCGACCATGCGATGCTGCAATACTTGGAAGCGCGAAATGGGCTGGCCAAATTGGTTGCGCTGCCGCGCATATTCGAGCGTACCCGAGTGCAGCTTAGCGGTGACACCGCAGGCTTCTGCACAGACGGCCACTGTTGCTTCATCGACGATGCGTTCGATCAGCGGAAGGCCAGCGCCTTCGCCGCCCAACAGCGCGTCGCCGGGGATCGCAACATTTTCAAAATAGACTTCAGAAGCCTGGAAACCATCGACGGTTGGATAGTCGCGGCGCACGATGCCAGCGGTGTTCGCATCAATCAGGAACAGCGATACGCCATTGGCTTCGCTGCCTGAACCGCCAGTGCGGGCGGTGACAAGCAGGTGCGTTGCCCAAGGGGCGGCGTACACCACGCCCTTATGGCCATTCAGCACATAGCCTGCGCCGTCTTTCTTCGCTGTCGTGCGAATGTTCGAAAGATTATAGCGACCCTGCGGTTCCGCATAGGCAAATGCGATGATGACGTTGCCGCCAATAATTTCTGGAATGACGGCGTCAGCAATCGCGCCGCCAACAGCCTTCAACGCACCACCGCCAAGAACGACGGTCTGCAGATAAGGTTCGATCGCAATAACCTTGCCCAATTCTTCCATGATCAAAGCATTTTCGAGGTGGCCGCCGCCAAGACCGCCATGGGCTTCGCTAAATGATGCGCCAAGCATACCGAGATCTTGTGCCAGCGCCTTCCAGATGCCGGTGTCACGTCCGCTGCCGCTGGCGATCATCTTGTTGCGGCTGTCAAAGTCATATGTGTCCGCCAGAAAGCGGCTCAGGGTTTCGCGGATCATGTCCTGCGTTTCGGTGTAGCTGAAATCCATTATAATTATCCTGTCCAGTGGTCCGTCATGCTGAACGTGTTTCAGCATCTTAATATCAACGTTGCGCATTAAGACCCTGAAACGCGTTCAGGGTGACGGCAAAATGTTAGATTAAATACCCAGCACCATCTTGGCGATGATGTTGCGCTGGATCTCGTTGGAACCACCGTAAATCGTCGTCTTGCGGGTGTTGAAATAGGTCGGAGCAGCGCGATGCGCGTAATCCGGACCAATTGGATGTTCATTGTCGCCTTCGCCAAATCCGCGGAAATAGGGCGCGCCATAATGGCCGACTGCTTCCAATGCGAGTTCGGTAATCCGCTGCTGGATTTCAGAGCCCTTGATTTTCAGCAAGCTGGATTCGGGGCCAGGGCCCTTGCCCGCCGCTTCGCCGGCAAGGCTACGCAGTTCGGTGAATTCCAACGCGGTAAGATCGATTTCAAGTTCCGAAATCTTACGCTTGAAAAATGGGTTGGCGATCAATGGACGGTCACCGTCCTGCTCTGTGCGTGCAATGGATTTGATCTTTTCAACGCCACGCTTCGAACGGGCAACGGCGGCGATGCCGGTACGCTCATGCGCCAGCAAGAACTTGGCGCAGGTCCAGCCCTTGTTTTCTTCATAGATGCGATTGGCAACGGGTACGCGGACGTCTTCCAACCATACTTCGTTGACTTCATGCTCACCACCCAAGGTGATGATTGGGCGAACGGTTACGCCGGGCGTCTTCATGTTGATGAGAAGGAAGCTAATGCCTTCCTGCGCCTTGGCATCGGAATCGGTGCGGACGAGGAAGAAGCCCCAGTCAGCATATTGCGCCATTGTGGTCCATGTCTTTTGACCGTTCACAACATAATGGTCGCCATCGCGGACCGCCTTTGTACGCAGCGAAGCCAAGTCAGAACCTGCGCCAGGTTCCGAATACCCTTGGCACCACCAATCGTCGCCGGACAAGATGCCGGGCAGGAATTGTGCTTTTTGCTCGGGCGTGCCGAAAGTGTAGATGACGGGTCCGACCATCGATAGGCCAAATGGCATGGTGCCGACGCAATCCGCAGCGGCGAGTTCTTCGGACCAGATGAAACGTTGCGTTGCGGTCCAGCCAGTGCCGCCATATTCGACAGGCCATGCTGGCGCGATCCAGCCTTTTTTCGCAAGAATGCGATGCCACGACAGAAAATCTTCTTTCGAAAGATCATGCCCTTCGTCTTGTACCGAACGGAGGTTCTCGGGATAATTTTCGGCGATGAATGTGCGCACTTCCTGTTGGAAGGCGAGTTCTTCGGGACTGAATTCCAATTGCATCACGATTCTCCTCAAAATAGCTGAATCAGAATTAGTCGACGTTTACGTAAACGTCAACTGAATCTCATCGCGCTTTTACATAGCTTCCCGGAGCAGATTCCAGCGCCTTCAATGCGCCTTCGCCGGGTATGCGGGCGCCCTTGGCAGGGACTTTTGCGTCACCCTTGTCCAGCAGCCAAGTTAGCCAATCGGGCCACCAGCTGCCCTTGGTTTCGGTGGCGCCGTCGATGAATTCTTCCAGCGAGCCTGCATTGCCTTCGTTGGTCCAATATTGATATTTCATTTGCGCCGGAGGGTTCACCACGCCCGCAATATGTCCGCTGCCCGCCAACAGGAATTTGACGGGACCGCTCAGGTGGTCCTGTAGCTTCCAAACGCTTTCGGCAGGCGCAATATGGTCTTCGCGCCCAGCCTGAATATAGGAAGGCGTGTGCACGCGACGCAAATCAATCGGCGTGCCAAGCGCAGATAGACTATCGGGTTCAACCAGACGGTTATCGCGATAGAGATCCGCCAGATAGGCTTTGTGCCATTTGGCCGGAAGATTGGTGACGTCTCCATTCCAGTGCAGCAGATCGAACGCGGGGTAATCTTCGCCGAGCAAATAATTTTTGACGACCGTCGACCAAATCAGGTCCTTGCCGCGCAGCATGTTGAACGTCAGCGCAAGGAAGCGACCGTCCAAATAGCCATGCGGGGCGCTCAACGTTTCTAACATTGCGATCTGGTTGTCGTCGATGAAATTCAGCAATTCGCCGCCCGTGCTGAAATCGACTTGCGCGGTAAAAAATGTCGCGCTGCGCACCTTGTCGGCACCGCCAGTGGCGGCGAGGACGGCAAGCGTCGCGGCTAAGGTCGTACCGGCAACACAATATCCTATCACATGCACGTCTGGCACGCCAAGGCCGTCGCGTACGGTATCAATCGCATCGATCTGCGCCGCGATATAATCGTCCCAGACAACGTCCTTCATCGAACTGTCTGCAGATTTCCAAGACACGACAAAAACGGTGATGCCGTGGTCTACGCAATATTTGATGAAGCTTTTTTCCGCTGTCAGGTCGAGAATGTAGAACCGGTTTATCCATGGCGGAAAAATAATCAGCGGCGTTGCCAATACGTCCGGGGTCGCCGGGTCATATTGGATTAGCTGGTATAACGG
>CALDKP010000281.1 GCA_937898535.1 uncultured Sphingomonadales bacterium
GGGTACAAGGCGCGCAGCCGATGCTGGGGTAGAACTGATCGTGCAGTGCGTTGTAGGGCAACTCGTGGATGCGGATATAGGCCCAGACCTGTTCTTCGGTCGCGCCTGCACCCATGACACCAACGAGATTCAGCAACAGACCAAATGTGACTGGTGGCTGCCCGCTGGGAACTTGACCATTGTGGATATGGTGGACCGGGTTGCCCAGCCGCTTTTCAACGGGTTGGTCGTGCCATTGCGCGCGGAACTGGAAATATTCGTCCACCGCTTTGGGCACCACACCCAAATGCAGTTGCTTTGCGCTCTTTGGTTCCCGGAACGCGTAGAAAGCGACGCTATTCTCGGTGCCGTATTTCAGCCAATCCTCAAGCGCGAGGCCATTGCCCTTTGACTTCGAAATCTTCTCGCCTTTTTCGTCGAGGAACATTTCATAGATCAGGCTTTCGGGTGGACGCCCGCCAAGGACACGCGCAATTTTTCCGGATTGCACGCCGCTGTCGGTCAAATCTTTCCCGTACATTTCGTAATCGACGCCAAGGGCAACCCAACGCATGGCCCAATCGACCTTCCACTGAAGCTTCGCCTTACCGCCAAGGATCGACTGCGTGACAAGGTCGCCGCCATCGTCAAAGCGCACAAGGCCAGCTTCGGCATCAACGACCTCAACCGGCACCTGAAGGACAATGCCCGTCTTTTCGCTAATCGGCAGAATCGGTGAATAGGTCGCGGCGCGTTCTTTGCGTAAGGTCGGCAGCATGATGTCCATGATACCCTGATAGTTGCGCAGCACATTTTTCAGCGCAGCGTCAAACGCCCCGCTCTCATATTGCGACGATGACGAGATAAATTCATAGTCAAAGCCGAATTGGTCGAGGAATTCGCGCAGCATGGCATTGTTGTGCGCGGCGAAGCTTTCGAACTTTTCGAACGGATCGGGAATGCGCGACAGCGGCTTGCCCAGATGTTCCGTCAGCATCGCCTGGTTCGGGACATTGTCCGGAACCTTGCGCAGACCGTCCATATCGTCCGAAAATTCTATCAGACGCGTCGGCGCATCGGACAGCGTTCCAAAAGCGTTGCGCACCATGGTCGTGCGCAGGACTTCGTTGAACGTGCCGATATGCGGAAGCCCCGATGGGCCATAGCCACATTCAAAGATGATTGCCGCACCGTCCGCTTTGCCGTTTGGATACCGTTTCAACAAACGCCGCGCCTCTTCATAAGGCCAGGCTTTCGATGCCATTGCTATATCGCGAAGATCAGTCACGTGTTGCTCTTTCGTTCCAAATACGACTATCAGATGTTTATGGACACTCCCCTAGCCTTTCCTGCGCTCCATGCAAGCCATGCCGGCATATGGGTGGGTTCCATCGATGGTCAGGTAACAACCGTCGGGAAAGGTGAAGCGGCTGGCCGTGCGGCGGAAACGCCGATGGTCATGTTGAATGCCCCGTTGGTGGCACAGCGGCTTGGCTATCCGGATTTATCGGGCCTCGACCTGCTAGAACTGTTCGCGTTCGTATATCCTGCCCGTTTTGCGGTTCCGACGCCAAAAGGCATGGCCAAGGCTTTGGGCATTACGCCGCCGACGACGGATCAGGAGGTTCCGCAATTTCTGCTGGTGGCTGCGCGCACGCTGCTTGCCGTTCTTGATGCGCCCGACTGGGCTGAACGCGAGGGCGCTTGGGACGCAGCGCAAGCGTTGATGCGGCTGCGCTGGCCATGGTCCAACCTGATTTTGGCGCGATTGAAAAAGCCCGAAAAGCCCGAACGCTGGCTGTTCAGCCGCCTGCCCGAATGGGAGGAAGCACCACCACGCACACCGCCGCGCGTTGTCACCCTTGGCGCCGAAGCCGTGCAGCAACGGCTGGCCTCGCTTGTCGGCGGATCTGCTGAAACCCGGCAGGGACAGCGCGATTTTGCGCAAGCCGCAGCCGAGATTTTTGCGCCCCGCGCGCGTAAGGGCGAGCCGAATATGTTATTGGCCGAAGCCGGGACCGGAATTGGAAAGACGCTTGGTTATCTTGCACCCGCCAGCCTTTGGGCGACTGCAGCGGACGGAACCGTTTGGATTTCAACCTTTACCAAGGCGCTGCAACGACAATTGGTCCGCGAAGCGCAGCGTATTTATCCGGACTATGAAACCTTCAAATCCAAGGTCGTTGTCCGCAAGGGCCGCGAAAATTATCTGTGCCTGCTGAACCTGGAAGATGCGTTGCAAGGCGGTTTTGCCGGACGTGCGGCGATCCTTGCGCATCTTGTTGCGCGCTGGGCCGCTTATTCGAACGACGGCGACATGATTGGCGGCGATTTGCCCGGATGGTTACCAACATTGTTCCGGCGGAACGGGTCGACAGCGCTCACCGACCGGCGCGGCGAGTGTATTTATGCCGGATGCCCGCATTACAAAAAATGCTTCATCGAACGCGCGTCCCGATCATCGGTTCAGGCCGAAATAGTCATCGCCAATCACGCGCTGATGATGGTCAATGCCGCGCGCGGTCGTGATGAACTCAATCGCCCTAGCCGCATCATCTTCGACGAGGGCCATCATTTGTTCGATGCTGCGGACTCGATGTTTGCGGCAGCGCTCACCGGCCAAGAAACCATCGAGCTGCGCCGCTGGGTCATTGGCCCCGAAGGCAAAGCCCGCGGCCGACGCCGCGGATTGTCGGCGCGCCTCGCAGATGTCGCATCTTATGACGAAGAAGGTGGCCTTGCCATCGAGATGGCAAGAATGGCGGCAGAAGCCCTGCCCGGCGATGGTTGGCTGGCGCGGTTGGCAGAAGGTGCGCCGTCGGGCCCCATTGAACGGTTTTTGGCGGCAGTTCGCGCGATGGTGTTTGCCCGCGATGAAACCAATGCCACCGAAGGCGGCTATGGTCTGGAAACCGAACTTGCCGATCCCGACGCCGCTGTTGTCGATGCCGCCGCAGACGCAGCCGTCGCGCTGGAGGCGCTGGCGCGTCCTCTGACGGTGCTGGGGCAGCGGCTTGAGGCGATGGTATCCCATCCCCCCGATTGGCTTGATGGCAGCGCCAGAGCCCGCGTTGAGGGCGCTATGGCGAGCTTGAGCTGGCGGATTGATACGGTCCGCGCATGGATATCCATGCTGGCGCGCGCGGTAGGCCCGGTGGACCCCGAATTTGTCGATTGGCTCGCCATTTACAGGTTCGAAGGTCGCGAAATGGATATCGGCATGCACCGGCGGTGGCTTGACCCGATGAAACCCGTCGCGGATATCGTTCTGAAGCCAAGCCATGGGGTCCTTGCCACATCGGCAACTTTGCGCAGTGGCGGCGACTGGAAAAATGCTGAGGCCCGGACGGGCGCGCTGCATTTGGATAAGCCT
>CALDKP010000282.1 GCA_937898535.1 uncultured Sphingomonadales bacterium
AATGCAGTGCGCCACGGTACCGTCGTGCGACGACCTGTTTGTACGCGCTCTGGTTCCATAGGACAGCCAAGCCCACAAAGGCGTTGCCTTCAACACACACCCATACGCTGTCAAGTCCGAGCTTTCTGATCCGCTGTTCATCGAGTACGGGGCATAACTGCTGGCCCGCTGCGAGCTGACGGTGCCAGGTCAGCAGCGCGGGGATCTCGCCCTTTTTCAGATTAAGATCGCTCAGCGGCGTGGTTGCAACATCGCCGGCGCTAACGTTCTGCTCGGTTACCGGCCGGTCGGGCTCATCCTTCTCATCCTTGGAAGACTTCTGGACGTCATTGGCCGAAGCCGGCGCGCTGGCTGTCGGACAGCACGCCGATCGGTTGCGTTGGGTCAACGCGTGCCGACGACCTCGACCAGCGGGTCCACGACGACCAGCACCACGACGACCAGCATGAACACCAGTTGCCGGATCGGCTGGCTTGATTGGATCTTTTTGACCGCGTACCACTGTTCGCCCGGGGTCAGGATGTCGCTGGAGAGGTTGGTGACTTTCTGCACCGAGACCGTCCACGGCGCATCCTGCGGCGTGCGGGCGCGGATGGCATCCATCCAGCCGGCATAGAGCAGCCGGCGATACGCCGCGCGCGATTCGGGCTGCGTTAGCGCGTCATCCGCCATCGCGGCGGGGCTGAACACATCGGCGTCGGTCGGGATGACGTTATAGTCGCCCGCCAGAACCGCAGGGATTTCCGCCGCCAATAATTCCGCGGCGCGGTCGTACAAGCGTTTCATCCATGCAAGCTTATAGTCGAATTTCGGCCCGGGCAGCGGGTTGCCATTGGGCAGGTAAATGCTCGCAACGCGTATGCCGAAAACATCGGCTTCGATATAACGGGCATGTTCGTCTTCGGGATCGCCGGGCAAGGTGCGCTGCGCTTCGACAGGCTGCGTGCCTTTGGCGAGGATCGCAACGCCGTTGAACGATTTTTGCCCGTGCCAGATCGCGCCATAGCCAGCGCGTTCAAATTCTTCGACGGGAAAGCCCTCGTCCTGTGACTTGACCTCTTGCAGGCAAGCAATGTCGGGTTGGGTTTCTTCCAGCCATTCGAGCAGGCGGGGGAGGCGCGCTTTGACGCCGTTGATGTTGTAAGTCGCAATACGCATGCGCGCGACCCTAGCCGCGCATGGCTATTGCATCAAACCGAAAAGCTGGAGCCGCAGCCACAACCGGCCTGCGCTTGCGGATTGGTCACCTTGAAGCTTTTGCCGCCCAGCGATTCGACGAAATCCACCGCAGAGCCACGCACCAGATCAAGGCTGACGGGATCAACGACCAAAGATGCGCCTTCGCCTTGCGCGGTGATGTCGTCTGCCTCAACACTGTCGGCAAGGCCGAAACGATATTGAAAGCCCGAACAGCCGCCACCTTCAACCGACAACCGCAGCACCGGATCTTTTCCAAGCTTGGTTGCAATCTCGGCCACGCGGCGCGCGGCATTGGCGGTCATGGAAATGACTTCAGTTTGGCTCATAGAGGATATGTAGGCCATGCAGCAGTTAAAGAAAAGGGGCGGCGCAGTATCCCGCGCCAGCCCCCAAGATTACACCCTCTCCCAAAGGTGATGCGTTTTGGCCTGCCTGCTTACTCGCCTTCAGCAGGGCCACCGATGGCAGTGCTATCAATAGTTTTTGCAGCGAGCAAGATTTTTGCGCTGCTTGCATCAAATTTCACTGGTGACAGGAATGCCGTTGGGTTGATCGCTTCACCGGCAATGCGCACTTCATAGTGCAGGTGGCTTCCGGTGGAACGGCCAGTTGAGCCCATATAACCCAGAATGTCGCCCTTGCGGATGCGCTGACCTGGCGAAACGTTCATCGCCGACAAATGGCCGTAACGTGTCTGCACCGCGTTGCCATGGTTGATTTCTACGAATTTGCCGTAGCCGCCAACCCATTCCGCGCGGCCGATAATGCCATCTGCTGTTGCGAAGATAGGCGTGCCGATTGCGCCGGGAATATCGATACCCTTGTGATTGCGGCTGGCGCCACGCGTCGGTGCGCTGCGATATCCATAGCCGCTGGAGAACTTCATGATTTCAACAGGGTTGATCGATGGAACAGCAACTTCAACCTTGGTTGTGGTGCCGTTGATGCGGCCCCAGCTGTCATTCAACGCGCGAAATTCAGGGTCCGAAACGCCGAGAGCGCTCTGGTTCGCCTTCAAATCTTCAGGAGAAATGCGGAAAGTGTCTGATGAGGCGGCGGCTGAGTTGGCGAACGATGGCGTTGCTGCTGTGAAAGCGGCGACCATTACCAAAGCAGATACAGCTTTAAGGATCAGTGATTGGCAATGTGCCAAAGCGCTGGATACCATAGAGTGTTATTACCTTATGATGCGACCCGCGCTTTTACGCAGTCCCGAAATTTGACCAAGACAGTTGATCTGCCCACCCACTACGAGGATGCTGGTGTCCGATGGTTCAAATGAATGCAACATCCCCCCAATGATCGCGGGACAAACTGCCGCTCAAACGCGTTGAGTCGTTGAACGGAGGGTTCAACGGCGCATTAAAGTGGCGGTTTGCCAGCAATTTCCAATGTGGCGGAGGTGCTATCTGGCGTTCGGAACAACCGGTCGCAAAGCCGTTTGTTCCCGCCAACACGCGGGAAATTTCGCCATAATAGATGTGGTTGAGCATCCGACCGGCCACCGAATCGCCTACCGCCTCGGTTCGTGCGTTGGGGACGAACTGCCCGTTCAAAAAAAACCGTAGCCCTGAGCAGCAGATGCGCAGCGTCTGCGACCGTCGAAGGGCGGTAGCGGAGCGGGGCGTGGGAACGGTAACCGCCTTTCGACAGGCTCAGGGCTTCGGTTGTCACATATGAAACGCGCGGTTCAGCCGAGCGCTTTGGCCGCAGCCAAAACCTCGGCGGCGTGGTCCTTGACCTTTACCTTGCGCCAGACCTGCGCAACCTTGCCGTTTTTGCCGACCAGATAGGTTGACCGGTCAATGCCCATATAGCTTTTGCCATACATCGATTTTTCGACCCACGCGCCCATTTGCTCGGTGGCATCGCTGGCTTCGTCGGACAGCAAAGTGACATTGAGTTCATATTTCGCCGCAAATTTGGCAAGCTTGGCGGGCTTATCCTTGGACATGCCGTAGACGGGGCAATGGAGCGCGGCAAAATCAGCCGACAATGCAGTGAAATCCTTGGCTTCGTTGGTGCAACCGGGCGTGTCGGCCTTGGGATAGAAATAGAGCACCAGCGGGCCTTTAAGCGCCGCCAGATTGACCGCATTGCCTGCGCTATCCGCAACCGTGACGTCGGGCAGGGTGTCGTTGATATCGGTCATGTTGGGTTCCTCTTCAAAAATCGCGTGGTCCAAATAGCCGGTGCCATTCGGTCATGACAACCCCGCGATAATCCCTAATCGCCGCCATCAAGCCATCCCAATCGGCAAAGCCAAGGCTGCCCGCAATCAACGCCTGCGCGGCCACTGGCGGGGTAGCGCAATCGGGCGCGATGAGGCGCACCATGACCAACAGGCGCGCGAACAAGGCATAAGCGTTGGCAAAGTCTGCGGGCAGATGTCCCTCGGTCACCAGCGCGTCAATTGCGGGGTCAAGCTGCGGCACCAACCCCGCATGGGTTTCCAACTGGAGCCGGTGGATGATGAATTCCATATCGACCAAGCCACCGGGCAACAGCTTCACATCCAGATCGCCCTTTGGCGTCTTATGCGCGGCCATGTCCTTGCGCATGCTGGCGATATCGACGCGCAGTTTTTCAGGGTCGCGTTGGCCATGCAACACATCCGCGACAATCGCATCCACCTGCGCACGGGCGTCTGCGGAACCAAACAGCACGCGCGCCCGCGTCAACGCCATATGCTCCCACGTCCATGCATTTTCGCGCTGATATTGGTCAAAGCTTTTCACCGACGCGCAGAGCAATCCGTCGGCGCCCGATGGCCGAAGCCGTGTGTCGACCTCATATAAAGCGCCCGATGCGGTGGGCACCGACATCGCGGCAATCACACGCTGCGCCAGCCGGTTGAAATATTGCGTCGCGCCCAAGGCACGCGGCCCATCGGATTCGGCGAGATGGTTGCCGGTGAACAGCAAGATCAGATCAAGGTCGGACGCATGCGTCAGCGCCTCTCCGCCCAATCGGCCCAATGCCAAAATGACCAGCTCGCTGCCGTCAATGCGGCCATGTGCTTTTTCAAATTCGGCGACCGTCGCGGCGGTGAGCGTTTGCAACGCAGCCTCTGCCAAATGGGCGTAGCTGCGCGCGATGTCGCGTGCGTCGCTTCGGCCCTCAATCAACTGCACGCCCAGCGCAAAGCGTTTTTCGCCGACATAATCGCGGACAATGTCGAGCATGGATTGATAATCCGCATCGCCAATCCGGCGGGCCATCGCGTCGTGCAAAGCGGCCATGTCGCCGGGCAAGTTCATCGCGCTCGTGTCAATCAATGCGTCCAGATACCGGCTCTGCCGGCCAAGATCGTCGGCCAGCGTCGGCGCGTAGCTCAATATGTGGGCGACCAATTGCAACAGCCCGGGCCGCGCCTCCAGCAAGCGGAAGACGTTGATGGCACTGGGTATCGCCTCGATCATATTTTCGAACCGCGCGATGGCACGGTCGGAATCGGGGGCCAGCGCCAATGCTTTCATGATCGCGGGCAGGACGGCTTCAAATGCGTCACGCGCCGATGCGCTGCGGATCGCGCGAATCTTGCCGCTGCGCCACCGGGCCATGCGCTGCATGATTGCGGTCGCGTCGGTATAGCCAAGGTCGGTCAATTGTTCTTCAAGCGGCAGGCCTTCATCGGCCATGCGCGGCCCTTCGCTGCCGCCTGCGTCCACCATCCGGTCATAAATCGCCGCGACTTGTTCAGTGATCGGGCGGATCGCGTCAATCAACGCGTCGGCGTCCGCCAGCCCATGCAAGTGCGCGACCGCATCGGCGGTTTCGCGGTTCTGCGGTATCTCGTGCGTTTGTCGGTCGCTGTGCATTTGCAGACGATGTTCAAATGTCCGCAACTGTTCATAGGCCGATGATAAGGTCTCCTCCTCTTGCGGGCTAATCGGCCCAGCCGCCGCCAGCCGTTTGAGCGCCTCGCGGGTGTCGGGCACGCGCAGCACGGGATCGCGTCCGCCATGGATCAGCTGATGCGCCTGCGCGAAAAATTCACATTCGCGAATCCCGCCATGGCCACGCTTCAGGTCGAACCCAAGCCCCATTTTCTGACCCTTGGCATAATGGTCACGGATTTGCGCGGTCATTGCGGTGATGTTCTTCAACTGCCCGAAGTCGAGCGATTTGCGCCAGATGAAGGGTTGAATGGCGTTCAGGAAATATGCGCCCAGCGCGCGGTCGCCTGCGCAGACCCGTGACCGGATGAACGCCGCTTGCTCCCACGCCAGCGCGCTTGATTCATAATAGCCGATGGCCGCTTCGACGGGCAAAGCGATGGGGCTGACCTCAGGCGATGGCCGCAGCCGCATGTCGACGCGAAAGACATATCCGTCGCCGTCCAGTGCGGACAACAATTCGATGACACGGCGGCCATAGCGTACGGCGGCCTCCGCCACATCGTCGCGTTCGCGGTGGGGCAGGGTCTTGGGATCGAACAGGAAAATCGGGTCAATGTCCGACGAATAATTCAGCTCGCGTCCGCCATGTTTGCCCAGCGCAATGACGGCAAAGCCTTGGTTGGGCGCGCCGGGCACGCGTTCTGCGATGGCGGCGGAAATGGCTTGGTCGAGCGCATGGTCGGCAAAGTCGGACAGGATGCGCGTGACGCGGCTGAGGTCCCAAACCCCTGCGAGGTCCGCAATCGCGGTGACCAGCGCGACGCCCTGCCGCTGTTGGCGCAAGGCGGTGCCGACATTGTCCGCCGTTCGGGCAAGGGATTGCGCCAGCGCCGCGTCAAATTCGCCCGCTTCGACCATCGCCATCAGGTCGGGGTTGCGGTCCATCAGTCCGGCAAGAAACGGACTGTTGGCCTGTGCGCGTGCGATGGCTTCTGCGACGCGCTTCATATTTTCAACCCTGATCTTTTCCGCGGACATAATCCCGTCGGAAATCGGACGCGAATGCCGCAAAGCGCCCTTGCGATATCGCCGCGCGCATGCCGGCCATCAGCATTTGGTAATAATGCAGATTGTGCTGCGTCATCAGCATCGCGCCCAATATTTCGCCCGACCGGATCAGGTGATGGACATAAGCGCGGGTCCATGTGGCGCACACCGGGCAGGTGCATTGGTCGTCAATCGGCCCTTGGTCTTCGGCAAATTTCGCATTGCGAATGTTGATCGGGCCATA
>CALDKP010000283.1 GCA_937898535.1 uncultured Sphingomonadales bacterium
GCTCTTCCGATCTGTGCTGGATCATCTGTTTGGCACCCGCATTGCTGCCTTGTCCGATGAAACGCAGGCCTATTGGTTATTGCGCAGCGCCGCACGGTCATCCGGCTTCGGGGCCAGAACGATAACGGCCCGGCCTGCAGTGGCGCATCTGCTGTCGTCCGAACGCTGGGCGCACTTACGCGCCGAATGCGCGCGTTTGGCGGGGGCAGGGGTTGTGATTGTTGCAGATGAAAATGCCACAGGCTATGGGCATGTCCATGTCGCGCAAAGCTAATCAATGCCCGCTATGTGGGAAGCCACAACAGCCTGAAACCAAACCTTTTTGCAGTCAGGGATGCAAGGATCGCGATCTGCTCAAATGGCTGGATGAGGGCTATCGCGTGCCGGGGCCGCCTGCGGATTATGCAGATAGTTTTGGCGGAGACGACATAGACTGATTTTGCGCTTGCCAAGGGGCGCATCGTCTCTCTATAGGCTGCGCTCCCACGCGGTTTTTGCCGTGTAGCCCGAGTAGCTCAGGGGTAGAGCAGCGGATTGAAAATCCGCGTGTCGGTGGTTCAAATCCGCCCTCGGGCACCATTTTTCCGGTGTTTTTTGAAATAACGCAGCGCGCGGCCATTTCGGCCGATCGTTGGCTTTTGTGTGCCGTTCGTCTGCAACGGGCAAAGAAAAAGCCGGAGCAGCAATGCTGCCCCGGCTCATTCGGCCCTGAGGATCTCAGAAAATTAGAACTTGTACTTCACCGATGCACCATAAGTGCGTGGTGCGTTTGGATAGCCCGAAATCGAACCGGACTGCACAACGCTTGGGAAAATGACGGACAGATATTGCGCCTTCGTCAAGTTGCGGCCCCAAAGCGAGAATTGCAGACCAGTGTCCAAACGCAACGTTACCGCTGCGCTGAGATCATTGACTTCGCGCTTATATTGGATGTCAGCTGGATTGTCGTTCATCACTGTTTTGGATTCATTGTGGTAATCGGCATTGAGGATCAGCGCTTTGCCGTCGTTCAAGTCCGCCGTGTAGGTTGCACCCAATGTTGTCGACAGTTTTGGAATGCCACCGACCGACCGGCCGCTGATGTCACCAAATTGCGATCCGACATAGCTGTCATATTTGGAGTCGAGATAGACAAAGGCAGCACGCAATTGCAGTGCGTCGATCGGGTTGACACTGCTGTCAAATTCGATGCCCTTTACCGATTGCTTACCGGCGTTGGACAGAACGAAGCCCGTACCGATGAAGCTGTTGCCCTGGAAATTCTTGATCGCTTGATCAAAGATCGTCAGGTTGAATGCAACACGGTCCCATTTCGCTTTCAGGCCCAGTTCCATAACCTTTGCCTCTTCCGGAAGCGCGTAACGCGTTCCGCTGGTAAGGTTGGCAGTCGCAAGACCAGCGGTCCGAATGGCTGAAGGTGTTAATGGTGCGCCTTGTGCAGGTGAACCCGCGACAAAATCCGATAGGAAAGGACGTGAGTCAATCGACATGTTCCACGACGTTGCCTTAAACCCTGTGCCATAGCTGGCATATAGGTTGATGTTGTCTGTGGCTTCCCAGGCAATACGTGCCGAATAGGTCAGCTTACCATCGCTGGTGCGGCCATCTTCAACGGCATTTGGAAGGTTCAGGAACGGCGGCAAGAATTGCAGCGCTTGAAAACCGAGGAACGGGTTACAGACCGACGCAAGACCATTTCTATTCGGGCAAGCGGTGATGCGTGGGTACAATGTGCTTGTATTACCAACTGCACCGGCTGGAAGAACTGCAGGAACGCCAGCTGCACCAGCAACCTGGATCAAATCGATGCTTGAGAAAACATCCGTAATCCGAATGTCGCTCGCAATGTTTTTCTTGTCCTTGGTGTAGTTGAAACCACCCGTCAGAACGAGGCCGTCTGTGAGTTCAAGGTCCGCCGTACCGAAGACGGAATAGGCTTTGTTCTTATAATCCCAATCTTCAAAACGACCTTGTCCTTGGCCGCCAAATTGGCCTGCGGTTGAAGGGATGCCTGCCAAGGCACGGATGAGGGCTTCATTGCCGGTATATGCGCCGCCGGTGAGGGCGTTGGCATAATTGCGGAAATCACGACCAAGCGTCAGTGCCTGTTTGTTGTTGATGCTTTCATCAAAATAATAGGCACCCAGCAAGAAGTTGAATGGACCGTCAAAATCCGACGCCAAACGCAGTTCCTGCGTTTTTGTGGTGATGTCTACATCGCCGCGGTTTGCACCGATCAAATCGGCACTGGTGAAATCGCTGTCCGCATTCGTTTTTGCGCGCGATTCACGATAGGCGGTGATGGAAGTTAGGCTCAACGAACCCATTTCATAATCCGCCTGCATCGAGATACCACCATTGGTGATGTCGTTTTCCGAATTGAAGTTCTGATATTCGGTGTAGCTGAAGATGCCGCGCGAGTTCACCCGTCCACCGATGGCGCGAATGGCATTGCCAGTTGGGCCGTCGAAGATATTGCCAACGAAGCAGCAATTTTCGTCAATCTTGTCATAGTCACCAATGAAGCGCAGCTTGAAGTTGTCCGAAGGCTCAATCAACAATTGTGCACGGCCATACCAGCGGTTACGCTCGCTTGTTTTCGATCCGTCCGTCAGGTTGGTGCCGTAACCGTCAGCTTTGTTGATGCCGCCAGCAAGGCTGAACGCGATATTGTCAGAGATCGGGCCTGTAATATCGGCCTTCGCTACGATTGCGTTACGATTGCCATAGCTGATTTCAGCCGAACCGCCGAATTCATAGCTTGGTGCTGCAGTAACAATCGAGATAACGCCAGCCGAGGCGTTTTTGCCGAACAGGGTCGATTGTGGGCCACGCAACACTTCGACGCGTTGCAGGTTTGGAAGATCGCTGATCGCTGCAGCTGAACGTGAACGGTAAACACCGTCGATGAACACGCCAACCGAGCCTTCGATGCCTGGGTTGTTGGCGCCGTTGCCGAAGCCGCGAATGATGAAGTTGGTGTTGGCCGAGCTTTGCAGCTGGCTGACGCGGAGTGAAGGAACGAGTGTCTGCAGGTCCTTAAGATCGCGAACTTGCGCGCGTTCAATGGCAGCAGCCGAGGTTACCGAAACGGCAACTGGCACTTCTTCAAGTGTTTGTTCGCGCTTGGTCGCGGTTACGATGATAACATTTTCGTCAGCTTCGTCGCTTGCCTGTGGCGCAGTGTCTTGTGCGAACGCTACCGAGCCGGCGCTCAGCGACGCGATGCTGATTGTCGACAGCATTGCAGCCTTCAGCAGATGATTTCCGAATTTCATATTCACTCTCCTGTTGATCACTTTTGTAAGGCTTTCCGCCATTTTTATTGGGGATGAAAGCGTAATTTGCCCCCAGCATCCCTCTGAGCAGCCTTATGGCGTATGGTGCTGATAACGTTTGAAATGCTGCGCAGCAAATAGTTAGTTTCATTCGCAGAAATATAGCGGAAACTGCGATAAAAATGTTACGCACGTAACACTTGCTCAAATATGGAATTTCGCAATGCCCAAGATGGTCAAAAAATCAGATCTGCCTTCGAAGATATGCGCAGCATGTGAAAAGCCGTTTGCATGGCGCAAAAAGTGGGCGAAAGATTGGGAAAATGTGCGCTTCTGCTCGGATCGCTGCAGACGCGCGCGCTGATTGGTGCCTCGATACTAGCTCGGCTGGCCTTTATGCGGCTTTTGATTGCGCGGAATTAAATGCTGATTTCAGCCCGTTCAAAAATTGGTCGGTGCATTTGTCCCAGCAATATTGTGCGCCATAATCAGCCGCGGCTTTTCGGTCGAGTATCAGCGCTGCCTTAATCGCTGCGCATAAATCATCGTTCAGCGCGCCGACAGGCTTCGCCAGGTCACTGGCCGGTCCACGGCCCTCTATGCCGATGATGTCGAGCGGACCCTGTACGGGGTAAGCGGCCACCGGAACACCGCATGCCAGCGCTTCCAATATCACTAGGCCAAAGGTGTCGGTTTTGCTGGGAAAGACGAACACGTCTGCTGAGGCATAGATGCTGGCGAGTTCAGCGCCCTTGCGCGTTCCCATGAAGATGGCGTCGGGATACTGCGCGGCAAGCGCGGCGCGGGCTGGGCCGTCGCCGACAATGACTTTAGTCCCCTCGGTGTCGGCGCTTAGAAACGCATGCAGATTTTTTTCAACGGCAACGCGGCCAACCGACAACAATATTGGCTTTTTAAGCTCCGCAAGAGCCGGGTGGGTGGGTTGGTTCCGGTGAAACAAATCACGGTCAATGCCGCGCGACCAAATTGCCGTATTGGCTATCCCGCGGCCTGCCAACTCGTTTCGCAGGCTCTGTGTTGCTGTAAGGACTGCGCGCGAAGGACTGTGGAATTTACGCATGACCGGCCAGATGACATCTGGCGATAACGGCGTGCGCGCTGCAACATATTCGGGAAAGCGCGTATGAAAGGCTGACGTGAAAGGCATACGATGCGCCATGCACCATGCCCGTGCGCTCCAGCCAATTGGGCCTTCGGTCGCGATATGGACGATGTCGGGCGCAAAGGCGCGCAAAGCCCTCCGCACGCCAAAACGCGGCGCCAAGGCAAGGCGGATTTCCGCATAGCCAGGGCAGGGAATGGTTGTGAACCGGTCCGGCGCGATGACTTCGACGGTATGCCCCCTGGACTTCAGCCGGTTGACCGTTTCGGTCATCGTCCGAACGACACCGTTGACTTGAGGCAGCCAAGCGTCCGTTGCGACGGCGATCCTCACGCGGGAACCGAAGCCCGCTTTTCACTGGCTTTCCGGACATGCTCGGCCCAATCGATAATGGCCATGGATCCGTCTTTCGCCTCGGTCAGCGCGGTGCAGCTTTCGACCCAGTCGCCGTCATTATAATATGTAATCGATCCAAACTGCCGGATTTCTGCAGAATGGATGTGACCGCAGACAACGCCCTGTACACCGCGAAGCGAGGCCTCACGCGCCACCACTTCTTCATATTGCCCGATAAACTGCACCGCATTTTTGACGCGCATTTTAAGATAGGATGACAGCGACCAGTAAGGCATGTTCAACCTGCGGCGTACCGCGTTGAGAACGATGTTCGCTCTCAACAACAAGGTATACGCTTGGTCACCCAAAAAGGCGAGCCAGCGGGCATAAAGCACGATGCCGTCAAATGCATCGCCGTGCGTTACAAGCAAGGCACGCCCGTCGGCAGTTTGGTGGATTGCCTCCAACTGAACCTCAACGCCGCCAAAGCTCAGGCCTGCATAATCGCGGAACATTTCGTCATGATTGCCGGGAATATAGACGACGCGTGTCCCGCGATGGGCCATTTTTAACACCCGTCTAATAACTTCATTATGCTGGTCTGGCCAATACCAACCCTTGCGCAAACGCCAGCCATCTACAATGTCGCCGACCAGATACAGCGTCTCGCACTCGATAGAATGCAGAAAATCGCTCAGCAGCCCCGCCTGACACCCTGCTGTTCCCAAATGCACATCAGAAATCCAGACCGTGCGAAACCGCATCTTTGGTTGGTAGCTTTTTGGTTCGGGCTTATCGAACCATGCCGGCAGTTTTGGACCATTTCCATCGCTTTTAAAAAGCAGGCTGTCGCTTAATTCGGTGGTTGTCATATTGCCCGTCCCCTGTTGACTTAGTGAAACCTTAAATGACGGATGGGTCATGTGCGTGGCAGATCAATGACAGTTTTTTTGCCGTTAAGAATTGCCAATTGTCATTATTGGACGGCAGGCATCTCTGCATCAGGCAGAAGCACACCCATGGCTTTTGCAAGCGTTGGTGCAATGGCACGCATGTCCATTTCACCGAGGCTGCGTCCCTTTGCAACGCCTTTGCCCATCATCATGAAGCTAGACCGCATCAATGGGCTATGGGGAAAGTACCCGTGCATGCCCTTGCTGCCAGATGCGCTCACCAATGGGGCACCCGGTCCCTTGAAACCGCCTGCATACGCATTGGGGGCATAGCTGAGGTAAAAGCTTGCTTGCAGATTTCCGCCAAGGCGCGCTATTTCTGCGGGCTCTGCAATTTCTGCGATGCAGTTTTTCGTATCGGCCTTGAGTTCCGCTAACAAGCTAGCGACACGGGCTTTCAGCGCAGCATCATCTGGACGTGCCAAAACGATGGCTGACGATCCGCCTGAGTTCCAAGGGCTGGCTTCCCAGCTTTTGATTTTGCCGTTCCCGTCGAGCACAATCAGGCCAGCGTCGATGAACGCACGGTACAGGTTGATTTCGGTGTCGACCTTTGAAAAGCCATGGTCCGATACCACAGCAATGACGCTATCCGGATGCGCTGCCATTTGCGCGGCAACGATCTGGCCAACAATCTTATCGATCCGCGCCAAAACAGCATAAGCTGCTGCTGTGTCGGGACCTTTTTCATGCTGCTCATGGTCGAGCGCGGTCAGATACACAGTCGTGAAATCGGGTTTTTCGCGCTTAATAAGCGCGGTGGCAAAACGGCCGCGGGTTTCGTCACCCTCTATGCTCTCGTCAATTCCCGGCGCGTAGCTGCCAAGTTCTGTTTCAAGCGCTTCTATCAGCCCCGGCGTCGCAAGCGCCTTTAGCAGCTTTGCATCATCGCCATGCCCGGTCCACCATATCTGCGGGATGTTCCATCTAACGGCTTTTGCCTGAACGCTGACCGGCCAGTGAATATTTGCCGTGCTCAGACCGGCCTTTGCAGCCGCATCCCACAATGTGGGGACTTTAAAATCCGTAGCGTACCAATACCAGCCGCCTTGGTTGATCTGCATCGGGTCAAAGCTGTTATTGCCGACAATGCCGTGTTTCGCGGGGCTAACACCCGTCAGCAAAGTCGCATGGCTAGGATAAGTGACGGTCGGTAGAACGCCCTTCACCTTATCAGCGTAGGTACCGTTCGTGATAAATTGTTTCAGGTTGGGAACCTGTATGCCGCGCTCTTCGGACTTGAGAATGTCCGCGGGCTGCAAACCATCAATTGAGATCAGCAGCACCGGCTCGGCCGAGGCCGCCGACGGCAGCGCGCTCACAAGGAGCGCGCTGCCAATCAGCAAAGCCGATTTCATCAGAAACCAGCTTTCAATGTTACAAATATCTGGCGTGGTGAACCGGCCAACAACGTTTGGTTATCGCCGCTGTTGCCAAAGCCGTTTGAACCAATGGTCGAGACATAATCTTTGCCGAACAGGTTCGTGGCATTCAACTGCAGCTCAAGCGGTGCGCGAAGCCCCGCATCCAAGCGGTAACCGACTGTGGCGTCAACGAGGACACGGCCAGGTACCGAGCGGTCATTCAAATAGTTGAAGAAACGCTTGCTCATATAATTGGCACCAACGCGTCCGAAGAATGCGTCACTGTCATACGCAACTTCGCCGCGCAGCAGATGCTTTGGCGTATCAACAACTTCCTTGCCCTTCGTGGCAATAACTGCCGTGGGGGTAATGACGTTTTCACGATATGTTGCACCAGTGTAGCTGTATGATGCGAACAATGTCATGCCACCGCCCAAGCGCACATCGCCTGCTGCTTCAAAACCGAGCGAGCGGACGCTGCCTACGTTTTGAAGAATGGCAGGGTTTCCAACGATGCCTGCGCCGGTTTGTACACCCAACAGGCGGTTGCGGAAGTTGACATAATATACACCGATAACGCCATTAAAGACATTGTCGTTGTAACGCGCACCAAGCTCAAACGTGTCTGAGCTTTCTGGCTTCAGGCCACGTGCGATCAAGGCGTTGAAGCCGGCTTGCGTCGTGGCGAATGGTCCACTTGTTGCTGATGAAACAAACGCACGGGTAACCTGTGTGAAACCGCCGAAAATTTCGGCTTTATCCGTCAGCTTATATGCAACGCCTGCATGCGGCTGGAACCAGTCTTGCGACTTGATTTTGCCGGCAGCCAATGAACCCTGAATACGTGGGTCGGATTCATTGTTGACCTGAAAACCCTTCCAACCAAGATTGATCGTCAGATCGCCAAGGCTGATTTTGTCCTGCACATAATATTGCAGCGTGTCGGTGTTGAAATCGAACAACCACTGCGTGACAAACGGATTGCGCAAGAATTTGGCGTGCCCACCATCTTTAATTATCTTGGGCCGTTGTTAAACCCCGC
>CALDKP010000284.1 GCA_937898535.1 uncultured Sphingomonadales bacterium
CATCGCGGTGCCCAGATTGGCGATCAACCAGCGCACACGCGCCTTGTAACTGTCAGAAATCGGTTCGTTAATGTCGCCTTCACCGGCACCAGACAGCCGCAAGATATCCTCGTCCGCTTCTTCCTGGATGATGTGCACGATGTCATCGGCCGTGATGACGCCGACAAGCCGTCCCGCGCCATCGACAACAGCGGCAGAAATAAGCGCATATTTCTGGAACCGAAGCGCGACTTCTTCCTGATCCATGTCCACGGGAATCAGTGTCTGTTCGTGCTTCATGATGTCGCTGACAGGAACCTTTCGCTGGCTGCGCATGATCCAGCTGAGCTTGCACGTACCCACTGGCTTATGCTGCGGGTCGACGACAAACACTTCCCAGAACTCTGTGGTCAGCTCATGATGGTCGCGCAGATAGTCGATCAGCTGACCCACGGTCATATGCTCGGGCACCGCCACAAGCTCGCGCTGCATGATACGGCCAGCGGATTCTTCGGGGTAGGACAGCGCATCTTCGATGACAGCGCGGTCTTCTGGGTCCAGCTCGGCAAGAACGGCCTGCTGGTCCTCTTCCTCCATATCCTCGATGATCGCGACCGCGTCATCGGTATCCAACTGCCCGGCAAGCCCGGCAACTTGTGCTGCGGGCAAGGCGTCAATGATATCCTCGCGGACATAGTCATTGACCTCAGCCAGCACTTCGGCGCTCATCAGCTCGCCCATGCTGATGGCAAGGTCACCGCGCCGTTCAGACGGCGTTAGCTCGAGAAGGTCGGCAATGTCGGCTTCGTGGAGCGGTTCAACAAGCCGGTAGACTTCTTGGGCGTCGCCGGCTTCCATGGCGTCCAGCACGCGGTCGACATAGTCGCGGGTCAGACGGTTATCTTCGTCCAGCGTCTCCACGATTTCGGTGTCGATGGTTAATGGGTCGGCGATATCGCTGGTCATATGCGGCCCTCCCATTCGTAAATTTGTGCTTGGACGTTGTGATTGCGCCCCTCCTAAGCTTGCAGCGTCAAATTGCAATGATTTTGGCTTTGCACGAGCGCAATGCATCCCCTAGGGCACCGTCAACATTTCCCCAGCCTAAAGGACTATATATATGGCCGATGAAACGCTTACCCTTTCCCTCGACAGCGGCGACGTTGTTATCAAACTTCGCCCTGATCTGGCGCCAAACCATGTTGCCCGAATTAAAGAACTGGCTGGCGAAGGCTTTTATGACGGTGTGAAGTTCCACCGCGTGATTCCCGGATTCATGGCGCAGGGCGGTTGCCCGAACGGCACGGGCATGGGCGGTTCGTCCAAGCCAAATCTGGCGCAGGAATTCAACGCTGAACCGCATGTGCGTGGCGTATGCTCCATGGCGCGTACCAATGACCCGAACACGGCCAACAGCCAGTTCTTCATCTGCTTTGATGATGCGACCTTCCTTGACCGTCAGTATACGGTCTGGGGTCAAGTCACCAGTGGCATGGAACATATCGATGCATTGCCAAAGGGTGAGCCACCTGCGAACCCAGGCGTCATCCGCAAGGCCACTGTAGCCTGACATTAAAAACGCGCGGGAAGCCAGATAGCTGCCCGCGCGTTTTATCCTAATATTGTAGGATAATATTATTTGCCTTCGGTCTCGCCTTGCGCAGGCTCAGGCGGACGCATCGCTTCCATGGCGGTTTTTAGCTCAACCATCGAAATCTTGTCGTCCTTATCGGTATCGATCGTTCCGAAATACTGGACCAATGGTCCCTGTGCTTCGTCCTTAGCGATGAAGCCGTCTTTATCTGCATCGAGAAAAGCAAAGATTTGCTCGGGCTGCGGCATACCACCGGCCGGTGGCGGCGGAGGCGCGTCCTGAGCCATCGCGACAGGGGACAGGACGAGTGCAGCCAGTATGGCCAATGATTTACGCATGAATAATCCTTTGAACAATGGAATGCCTGTGATGGTCAGCCCAGGCTGAACATACCCCTTACTACCGTAAAACAATCGCCTGACAACCACACACGTTCGCCATCAAGACGGCAGCCAAGATAGCCGCCACGCGCCGATGCCTGATAGGCAGTAAAATTGTCACGTCCCAGCTCGGCAGTCCAATAAGGCGTCAGTACCGCATGGGCACTGCCGGTAACGCTGTCTTCATCAACGCCGGCACCTGGAACAAAAACGCGGCTGACAATGTCGGTGTCTTGCCCGGGTGCAGTGGCGGTGAAGCTGTCATCGCCAAGCTTCGCAAGCGTCTTCATATCGGGCTTCAGTGCCAAAATTTCTGCCGCCGTTGCATACACGAACATATTATAGCCGTCGGGGTTGCTGCGCATCGACAGCGGATTGCCCCCCATGGCCTGCATCATTTCGGGGTTATTAACCGGCTTCGTCGGGATTGCCGGCAATGCGACGGCATAGCCATCACCTTCGCGGCGCACTTCCAATATGCCCGCTTTGCGCGTCCGGAACGTCACCCGGTCCAGCGCGGGGTTTTCACTCAGCACGATATGCCCGCTCGCAAGTGTCGCATGGCCGCATAGCCGGATTTCAACCTCTGGCGTGAACCAGCGCAATTCATAATCGGCGGCACCGGTTTTGTCGGGCACGTAGAATGCCGTTTCGGCGAAATTGTTTTCCTCGCCAATCGCCTGCAGCACAGCGTCATCTAGCCAGTGCGTGAGGGGCATGACGGCGGCCTGATTGCCGGTGAACGGCCGTTCGGCAAAGGCGTCTACGTGATAATAAGGCAAGTCAGTCATGCGTATGCTCGTGATGTTCGATGGTTTCGGACGGGATATAACCCATTTCGTCTTTGTGACCTTCGGGGTCGGGGTGAATCAGCACTTCGACGCCGGGGAATTCATCCATCAACGCTTGTTCGACTTCGTCCATGATATGGTGCGCCGCCGCGACCGTCATGTCGGGGTCGACCCAGACGTGAAACTGGCAAAAATCATGCGCTCCGCTTGAACGCGTGCGCATATCGTGAATGCCGCGCAGTTCGGGGTGGCGCATGGCAACTTCGATGAAGCGCTGGCGCTTTTCGTGCGGCCATTCGCGATCCAGTAATTGGTCCAATGCCAGACGCGCTGCGTTGTAAGCGCCCCACAACAGCCACGCTGCAATGGCGATACCGAACAACGGGTCTGCTCCGCGCACACCCAGCATCGTATCAAGAACAATCGCGACAATAACGGCAATGTTGAGCAACAGGTCGCTCTGATAATGCACATGATCCGCTTGAATCGCGACCGAACCGGTTTTGCGGACAACATAACGCTGATAGGCAAGCAGCCCGAGCGTTGCCACAATCGCAATCAGTGAGACCCCGATGCCATATTCCGGGTGAGACGTCGGTTCCTGCGTGCCGAGCCGGACAATTGCGCGCCATGCAATCAGTATGGCCGACACAATGACGAGCACAACCTGTACCAAAGCGGACAATGCCTCCGCCTTGCCATGGCCGAACCGGTGGTCGTCATCGGCGGGCACGGTCCAGACGTCGGCCCCGGCGGCCTTCCAGTCGGCGGCGGACAAGGCGATCGCCTGGAGCACCGCGGAGCACCTGAAGAAGAGATCGGAAGAGCGTCGTGTAGGGAAAGAGTGTCTTCGCCTGTGTAGATC
>CALDKP010000285.1 GCA_937898535.1 uncultured Sphingomonadales bacterium
ATTTGGACGCCTCATCCGCAGTGCCGACGACAAGGGGCATTTTGTTCTGCTCTCGTCCGCCGTGCCGAGCCGGCTGCTGACGGCTTTTCCGCCGGGAACGCCCGTGCGGAGGGTCACCTTAGCTGAAGCAGTCGCTTCTGTGAAAACAGGCCTTTCGCCAGATGAAAAATTGCGGCAGGACGTCAAAATCAGTCTCGATGAAAGCAACCCGTTTTGACGTTCACGCTCACATTATTTCGTCATGCAAAATCGAGCTGGGATGACTCGGTGCCGCGGGACTTTGACCGCCCGTTGAACAAGCGCGGCGAAAAAGCTGCCGTCACGATGGGAACATGGGTGAAACGCAACGGCCTCGTTTTCGACCATGTCGTTGCCAGCCCCGCTGTGCGCGTGATTGACACGATTGACCAGTTTGTGAAGGGCACTGGCGGACGCATGGACCCGCATTGGGACCGCCGGATATATCTGGCATCGTCAGCCACGTTGATGGACGTGCTGCGTGACCAGGCGGACGAACATAAAAACCTGCTGATGGTCGGACATAATCCCGGCTTGGAAGACCTTGTTTTCGATATTTGCCCCGATGATGGCACGTCGCCATTACGCGACCTTGTTTGGGAAAAATATCCCACCGCCGCCATTGCGCGTATGGAACTGAACATTGACCATTGGGCGGACGTTGAGCGTTCTTGCGGGCAGCTGACGCATTTCATCCGGCCACGCGATCTTGATCCCGATCTTGGCCCGGAAGACGAATGACCCCCGTTATTTGGCGTAAAGCAGGCGTGCATGACGCGGATGCGCTGGCGCTTCTTGGATCCGCAACATTCCTTGCGACCTTTGCCTTTGACCATCCGGGCCAACCACTTGTCGCGCATTTGCGGACTGAACATAGCCCGGAATATTATGCAAATGCCTTGGCGCAGCCCGATGTGGATATCGTGATTGGTGAGACACCGCTCGGCGCGCCTATTGGCTACGCCATGGTAACCCCGCCATCGCACCCTAACCTGCAGCAGGATGGCGATATTGAGTTAAAGCGCATTTATTTGCTTGGGCCGTGGCAAGGTGGCGGCAATGGCAGACGATTGCTTGAGCAAGCCTTTGCCATCGCGGCGGAGCGCGGTGCGAAGCGGATGCTGTTGGCGGTGTACGAAAATAACGAAAAGGCGATCGCTTTTTATGAGCGCGCCGGTTTTGCGGCCATTGGAGACACTGTCTTCATGGTCGGGGACGTCCCGTTTCGCGATATGGTCTACGCGCGGCCGCTTATTTGAACTTAGGCCGCAGCGAGCGCGGATGCGAGCCGATCGCGAATAGCACGCAGCGCGGAAACATCAAACTGTGGACCAGTCGCAACGGGGGCTGATGCAGCAACCGGCGCTGAGGCAGGAACGTCACCTGTTTCCAAAAAGCGTCTAGCGCCTTTAACTGTATATCCCTCGCTATAAAGCAACCGGTGGATAGTGTGCAGCAAGGCCACGTCGTCCGGCCGATATAGACGGCGTCCACCGGCGCGGGTCAGTGGCTTGAGCATTGGGAATTGCTCTTCCCAATAACGCAAAATATGCGTCCGAACGCCCAAAACCTTCGCCATTTCGCCTATGGTTCGAAATGCGTCCGCCGATTTTTCAACCATGATGGGTTATTTGACCTTTTGACGCATGCCTTGGCTGGCCCGAAATGTCAGGACCCGACGCGGCGTTATGGGCACTTCCACACCCGTTTTGGGATTACGCCCTACCCGCTGGCCTTTGTCACGCAAAACAAAGGTGCCAAAACCGGATATTTTTACATTTTCACCGTCAAGCACTGCGGTCGTCATATGATCAAGAATCGACTCAATCATCGATGCCGCGTCAGCGCGCGACAAACCAATTTGACGATTGAGAGTTTCCGCCAGATCGGCGCGCGTTAAAGTTTCTGTGTCTGCCATGTACCGTCTCCGGATGTGCGACCACCCTTAATAACATCAATATACAGGAGAAATTTGAATTGTAAAACGACGATGATGGAAAATACGCTACATTCGAATGACAGAAGCGCCCCATGTAAAACCACCACCCATCGCTTCAATTACGATAACGTCGCCAGCCTTTATTCGACCGTCACGCACGGCGACATCAAGGGCAAGCGGAACAGACGCTGCCGAGGTATTTGCATGTTGGTCGACCGTAAGAACAACTTTGTCCGCTTGGAGCCCAAGTTTCTTAGCCGTAGCGTCAATAATCCGCGCATTCGCCTGATGCGGCACCACCCAATCGACATCGGCAGCGGTGAGGTTTGCTTCTGCAAGAACTTCATGCAGTACGCTCGTCAGGTTCGTGACCGCATGCCGAAACACTTCGCGGCCCTTCATGCGCAACTTGCCAACCGTTCCCGTGGTCGATGGACCACCGTCGACATATAATAATTCATTATGCTGGCCATCTGCATGCAGCTTTGTGGCCAAAGCACCACGGGTGCCAACTTCACCCGACAGCACGACTGCGCCAGCACCATCGCCAAAAAGCACACAGGTTGTGCGGTCTTCCCAGTCCAAGATGCGGCTGAAGGTTTCTGCACCGATCACCAACGCGTTACGCGCCGACCCCGCACGGATCATACTTTCCGCCACCGAAAATGCGTACAGGAACCCCGAACATACCGCAGCGACATCAAAGGCGACGCCGCCGTTGCAGCCGAGCGCGTGCTGGACGATGGTTGCCGATGCAGGGAATGTTTGGTCGGGAGTGGCCGTCGCCAAAATAATCAGATCAATGTCGGACGCGGCCATATTTGCCGCCTCAAGCGCATTGCGCGACGCTTCTATCGCAAGGCTGGACGTCGTTTCATCGGGTTCAGCGATATGGCGAAATTTGATACCGGTGCGTTCGGTGATCCATTCGTCGGTTGTGTCGACTTTGGTAGCAAGTTCGGCGTTTGATACGCGATTGCGCGGAAGCGCGGACCCTGTGCCTTTGATGACGGCATGAAGGGTCGCAACCGTCATTCTGCCTGCACCCGCGCCAGATCTTGGGTGATGCGGGCCGTAATGTCTTCTTCCACCAAACGGGCGGCTACTTCTACTGCGTTCGCTACGCCCTTTACGTTCGCACTTCCGTGGCTTTTTACGACGACACCGTTCAGCCCCATGAAGACGGCGCCATTGTGATTATTGGGGTCAAGGTGATGGCGCAGCAACTCAGTCGCGGGGCGCGAAACCAGAAAGCCGAATTTTGACCGCACCGAGCTTGTAAATGCGCGGCGCAGCAAATCGGTCACGAACCGGGCAGTGCCCTCAATCGACTTCAGCGCGATATTGCCGGTGAAGCCATCGCAAACAACCACATCGCATTCGCCGCGGTTGATTTTGTCCGCCTCGACAAATCCCTGAAAATCCATGTGCAGGCCCGTTGCATTGCGCAGATGCAGAGCAGCATCGCGCAGCTGCTCGGTGCCTTTCATTTCTTCTGTACCAATGTTTAAAAGCCGCACCCGCGGGCGATCAAAACCGAAAATGATGCGTGAATAGGCCGCCCCCATAATGGCGAACTGAACGAGGTTTTTCGCTTCGCACTCGGTGTTTGCGCCCAGGTCGAGCATCACCACGTCGGTGTCTTCAAGCGTCGGTAAAAGCGCAGAAAGCGCTGGCCGGTCGATCCCGGGCATGGTCCGTAAGGCGAGTTTTGCGGTCGCCATCAGCGCACCGGTATTGCCGGCGCTGACTGCAGCGCTGGCGTCTCCGGTTTTCACCGCGTTTATCGCCATGCCCATGGAGCTGGTCTTGGCTTTGCGCAATGCGGCGCTGACCTTGTCATCCGCCGTTACGACATCGTCGGTGTGCAGGATTTCGGAGGCCGCGCGCAGATTGGGATGTTTATCAAGCGCCGCTTTGATGCGGACTTCATCCCCAACCAGAAGAAAGTTGAAACTTTCGTGCCGGTGCCGCGCCAACGCCGCACCTGCAATCATAACAGGTACGCCCTCGTCACCGCCCATCGCGTCTATGGCGATACGCGGTTTCATGGACACCTATTATTCTCCTTTAGGAAGGATCAGGCGACTGCTACCACTTCGCGGCCATTATAATGGCCACAAGCATCACACAGGTGATGCGGACGCTTCAGTTCACCGCAGTTTGGGCATTCTTGATACGCTGCAACAGTCAGCGAATCATGGCTGCGACGCATGCCGCGCTTCGAAGGGGATGTTTTTCTTTTGGGGACAGCCATCTCGGCACCTGTTCCATTTCAAAATCAATAAGTTCTAGGGCATGCTAGGCGAAAGAGGTGGTCGTGGCAAGCAATCGCCAGAATCAGCCTAAGTCAACCGCACATGTCTGTGTGAGCCGCGCGCTATACTTCTTTTTCCGGGCTTTGCAACCCGTGAGATAGCAGATAAGCACCGCAAACGAACAGGGAGAGTATATATGTTGAGTTTACCCGTAACCCTTACCATCGCTGCAGGTGCCGCTTTGGTGAACATTTGGCTCATGATACGCTGTGGGCAGGCACGAACCAAAGAAAGCGTTTCGATTGGCGATGGCGGAAGCGAATTTGTTATCCGGCGTATGCGCGCGCATGCCAATTTCGTCGAAAGCGCTCCATTTGTCTTGGTCTTGATTGCTGCACTTGAGGCGACAGGCGGCACGAACAACTGGCTTTGGGGCCTAGGCATCGTTTATATTCTGGGTCGGCTTGCGCACGGCCTGGGCATGGACGGCGGCGCATTGGGCAAAGGACGCATGGTCGGCACGCTGACCTCGATGCTGACACTGCTTGGGCTTGCTGGATGGGCTCTCGCCCGCGTTTACACAGCGGTGCTTTAACTCACCGGGCAGCCAGCACGTCATCGGCGACGAATGCATTATGCTGTCGCTCATAGCCGAACTGGCTGGTTGGTCCGTGACCGGGGATGAAGGTAACATCATCCCCCAACGGCCATAGCTTTGTCGTAATCGCATTGATGAGGTCCGCGTGGTTCCCGCGTGGAAAATCGGTGCGGCCGATAGAGCCCTGAAACAAGACGTCACCGACGATTGCCAGACGACTGGGCGCGTGGTGAAAAATCACGTGCCCTGGCGTATGTCCGGGGCAATGAATAACATCGAGCGTCAGATTGCCGACGGTGACCGTGTCGCCATCCACCAGCCAGCGATCTGGTTCGAACGTATGTGCTTCCATACCCCAGCGTGCGCCGTCATCGTCGAGCTTTGCAATCCAGAAGCGGTCATCTTCATGCGGGCCCTCAATCGGCAGGCCTAATTCTTTTGCGAGCATTCCAGTCTGGCCGCAGTGGTCAAGATGGCCGTGCGTTACCAATAGCTTTTCAAGCTCAACCCCCGTCTGCGCAACAGCCGCTTTCAACTTATCCAGATCACCACCCGGGTCGACCAGCGCCGCCTTGTTCGTTTCGGTACACCAAAATAATGTACAATTTTGCTGAAGCGGCGTCACCGGAATGATGGCGGCTTTTAGGGGCGGTGTTTTGCTTGCGGCAGATGTGACGTTCGACATGCAGCACTATGTGGCGGACTGGAACGCGTGAGGCAAGCCTTCAGAGCCGACGTCCTACCCAAACCACCCGGCCGATGACAGTTACAGTTGCGCCGTCAACATCGGGCCAGTCGGGATAATTGGGGTTGTCGGAAAGTACCGACAGCCGCCCCCGCGGCCCTTGCGCAAGACGTTTTACCATCAACATATCGTCAAGCCGGATGACATGGATGCCATCACGCACTGCTTGTGCCGCCGCACGGTTATCGACCATGATATCGTCACCATGATTAAGCGTTGGTGACATCGATTCACCGTCCACGCGGATGAGAGAGAGCTTGGCTGGATCAAGCCCCATCCTGCGCAACCATTTTTCATCAAAACCGATCTTGCCGGCAAGCGCCTCCCCATCGTGGATAGCCCCCGCACCTGCAGAAGCACCGACCGCGAGTTTCGGAATGAGGCGAATCCCGGACGTGACCTCAGCCCCTAACGATTTGCCCAACAAAGCCTCATCAACACCGAAATATCGTGCCAATATGCCGCGCTCGGTTTCAGGCAACTTTTTGGGCGTTCCGCGCTTTATGAATTGCTGAATATATGCCGGATTTCGACCTACCAGCTTAGACAATCCAGCAAAATCTTCCCCACTTTCCAAAATGAGCCGCTCCAAAGCAGCTCTTGGCTCTTCCTCCATCGTCATCGCTCCGCTCCGGTTGGAAATATCCTAGACTTGTAGGATTTATCCTATCAAATTTGTTCTATATTTGTTCTAACTGATTCGGGCAAGCAAATCCGGGTCAATCTTGGAGGAGACGTTATGCACATCAAGCGCCTTATCGAACGGTTTTTGCGTGATGAGGGCCTAGCTGCCACCAAGTTCGGACGCTTGGCGGCGCGCGACCCCCGGCTTGTGCTCGACATTAGAATGGGCCGCGAAATCCGACCAGCAATGGAGGAAAAACTGCGGGCGTTTATGTGCAGTTACGGCGAGAGGTCCGACGCACAAGCGAGTCGTCGACAATGACGTGCCAAACAAAGTCCCGCGGCCTTGTTCGTGCGCTTAAAGCTTTAATGCCCCAAGCAAGCATCGCCATATTACACGAACGGCCTTGGCATAGCCTTACATTTTGCGGGGCCCAAATATGCCTTTCTGTCGCGTTGCCAGAAACCGCCGCAGAACAGCGTTCGGCCATCACGCAGCTGCTGGAAAATCACGAATTTTCGTTACCAAGCCAGCTGGTTGCAGACATCGCTATAACAGAGACGGCTATACTCGATGGTCAACATCGCCTGATTGTCGATGCGCTCTTAGTAGATGACTAGCGCGCGCCTGCATTAATGCGATGAAGCGTCGCCAACGCCGCTGCAAGCGCAGAATCGATGTCGTCATCTTGCACGGCTACTGTTGGCACAGCCTCCAAAACGGGACGACGCATCGGACGAAATTCAGCAACGGCTGCATCATGTTCTGTGACCGCCGGTGCAACCCATTCCGAAATTATAGGGCTGGGTTCGTCGAAATCTTTAACATCGGTCGACAAGTCTGCAGCAACGGCTTCCAACTCAGCCAGCTTCTTACGACGAAACGCGACAGCCGCTTCCAATTGCGCGACCATCTCCGCGATGGTCGGCTGCGGATCGGCAGCAAAGGAGGAAACCAGAGGCTCTGAAATTGAAGGCTCGGCGGATGCGGGGTCTGGTTCCAAGACCACTGCTTCCGGTTCCACAACTTCGCGAGCTCCTTCACCTGGCTGCGCTGGCTCCTGCGGCACTTGCTCGATGAACAAATGCTCTTCGGAAAGTTCAAGCGCAGGCAAATCTTGCGAAGCGACGAGCAGCCGCCGTGCGGGAGCGTCGGGATGTGCGTCGCCAATACGCAACCTCGGCAAATCACCGAGCTCTCGAATATCGTCAGCGCCTTTGTTCCATGGCATGCGTGCGTGTAAAGTCTCCGTTACGTCGCTTCCCTGCTGCGCTGCTGCATTCCACATACCCACGTCGTTCGTGGCTGGGCGGGCAACGACACCTTCGGCGCGCAGCAGCAGATAGGACAACACGGCCAATGTTAGTGCGCCTGTTGCAAATGCGATCAATGCGTGCGCTGTATCGCCTAACGGCGCCCGAGCGGAAGGTATAAGCTCGGATAGTCCCGACGATCCCGCAACACCCTCAAGCAGCGTAACGGGCACAAACATCATCGTCACAGCGGCCAAAGCTGCGCCAGCCATCGCTATTGCAAGCGCACCTGTCTGGCCGTTGGGTAAAATGCTACGCATTGTGAGTCCTGCTTTTAAGCCAAGCCTGAGGCGGCTTTAGCGGTTCTATTCTGCTGTAACAGCGAATGGTAAACAGGATCGTAACGATAAATATTGGTTTGCCAGCTGCGTTCTGTCTCCGCAAAGTGCCGCGCCCTTTGCCGCATTGCATCCCACTGGTTGCGACTGCGGAGCAGCGAATCGAGCGACGCGGCAATTGCTGCAGGATTGTCCGCTGCAAATAACGTGCCGGTGTCACCGTGTCGGATCAACTCCTTGTGACCGCCAACATCGGAAGCCGCCACCAATCGACCCTGTGCCATCGCCTCCATTGGCTTTAGCGGCGTGACAAGTTCCGTCAGGCGCATGCGCTTTCGTGGGTAGGCCAAAATGTCGACAAGGCTGTAATAGCGTTCCACTTCGTCATGCGAAACGCGGCCGACAAAATGCATACGGTGCGCTGCGGCCGACGCTTTGGCTTGCGCGCGCAGGGCGTCCTCCATGGGGCCGCCTCCGACCAACAAAAGATGTGCGTTTGTTTCCATGAGCGACATTGCGCTGATAAGGTCGTCCAGCCCCTCATAATCATAAAAACTGCCGATATATCCAATGACGTCGACACCGGTCAGACCCAGACCGTTGACCAAATCCGGATCTGCTGCCGATGGCGTGCCAAACATATCCATGTCCACGCCATTGGGTGACACGGTTATTTTGGACGCCGAAACCCCGCGGTCGATAAGGTCCTGTTTTAAGCCTTCGCAAATCACTGCGATGGCGTCTGCGTTGCGCACGACATGGTTTTCCAAGCCGCGAGTCAGACGATAACGAAGCGATCCCTCGCTGCCCATGCCATTGCCAACGGCGGCATCTTCCCAAAACGCGCGTATTTCATAAATCAGCGGAACGCCAAGTTTTCGCGAAGCACGCAGCGCGGCCATCCCGTTGAGGGCGGGCGAATGCGCGTGTAAAATATCGAACGGCCAGCGCGCATGTAATTCGACAATAGCATCGGCCAAAGCGGACACTTCTTGCCATTCGCGCAGCGGGCTCGGTGATGTGATATCCGCAATTGTCCGATGGAAGCAAAGCCCCTCGACGAGCTGGGATAATGCTTCTGGCTTTTGTCCATGTTGATACTGGCGAACGCCGGTTATGCCCGCCACGTCCCAACCAGCGACCTGCTGTGCTTTCAATATAGCGCGCGTGCGAAACGCATATCCGCTGTGCAACGGAAGGCTGTGATCAAGGACATGGAGGATACGCGGCATAGCGGATTATCATGGCAAAAAAGGATTAACGCGACGTCAACTGATGCAATCTATAGACTTCGGTTCATCTATATTTGGGTAAGCCGTGTGATCGACAATTTCTCCATATTATTGAGCCATGCGCTGCTGGCGTTTGCGATATGGATTCTGATGAACCGGGCTGATCTGGATGTCGAAGACCTGCCTGCGCCGGATGAAGAGCCTACCGGCTTTGGCCGCAGAACCAAGCGTGCGCGATCCGACAAAGCGAGACCGGACGATGCGTGATCTGGCCTTTGTCGGCTATATCGCCTTTATCATGCTGATGGCGTTTAAGCGGCCGTTTCTGTTTACGTTGGTCTATGCCTATATCGACATCGTATCACCGCAGCGGTTGAGCTATTTCCTGCTCAACTCAATTCCCTTGTCGCTGATATTGTTCGCATTTGCGTTTCTGGGTTTCATAATCAGCGATGAAAAAAATGATGTGCGGGTGTCGCCGCGCTGGTTCCTGCTCATTTTGCTGCTGGGCTACTGTGGCTACACCACGACGGTCGCGGCCGAACCCGTGGCAGCGTTCGAAAAATGGAACTGGGTATGGAAGGCGCTCGTCTTCGGGTCGTTTCTGCCGCTGACCTTGCGGACGAAATTGCGGATTGAGGCTACTATCCTGACGATGGTTCTATGCGCGTCTGCACTGATCGTGACAGGCGGAATTAAAACCGCAGCAGGTGGTGGCGGATATGGGTCACTGATTATCTTGATTGATGACAATAGCGGCCTATTTGAAGGCAGCATTATTTCATGCGTTGCCATCACCATCATCCCTTTAATCCTGTGGCTGACAAAGCACGGCACTGTGTTCAAGCCGGATTGGAAAGTGCGTGTGTATGCCGCTGCACTGATTTTCGCATGCCTCCTAATCCCGGTAGGGACACAAGCCAGAACCGGTATCGTGTGCATCGCAGTATTGGGGATTCTTTTGTTACGTTACACCCGCCATCGTTTGCTGTACCTTGGCGCTGTGGCATTAATCGGATTGATTACAATCCCGTTCCTGCCCTCCAGCTTCACCCAGCGCGCGGAAACGATCAAAAATTACAAAGCCGACGAATCCGCATCGACGCGTTTGGCCGTTTGGGCCTGGACATGGGAATATGTGAAAGAACATCCGATGGGCGGCGGCTTTGACGTTTATCGGCAAAACCGCATTCGATATGAAATCACAAATGTGGAACAGCCGGGTGAGGCACCTGCGTCCGATGTCAAAGAAATTGTCGATGAAGGCCGTGCATTTCATTCAAGCTATTTCGAAATGCTGGGCGAGCAAGGCTTCCCCGGCCTCATCATGTGGCTGATTATCCATCTTGGCGGCGTGTGGAGAATGGAAGCGATTTCGCGCATGTATCGAAAACGTAACAAGCCCGAAGAAGCGTGGGTGGCACCGTTGGCGACGGCATTGCAAAGCAGCCAGATTATATATCTTGTCGGATCGCTATTTGTAGGAATTGCTTTCCAAACCTTCTTCTACATGCTGATCGCGGTACAGATAAGTCTCGACACATATTTGACGCGCCGGCGCAAGGAAGCGGCTTGGCGGCCGATAATAAACCGGCCTAAGCAAAGCGAATATTCAGCCGCCTAAACCCCCACGCGTTTTCAACGACACGGGTCGCCAAAAGGTTGTTAAGCGGCGCATTCGACCTTACACATAAAATATGACAGCAAAATCGGCACCCATAATGCAACGCATTCAACCAGACGCGGTAATTCCACGCATCCAAGATTATTGGGACGCAACAGTGACGTGGGTGCAAGGCAATGTCTTTGAACTGAGCGTAGCCGTTGGCGCGGCACTTATCGTTTTCGTCGCGCTCAGCTGGCTTAAACGCATTGCGTCCAAAATTGCGCGTGAAAGCGAGCATCGCGCGCATGTAAAATCGATCGTCGCCCGCACATTGGCGCGCACCAGCAAATTTTTCCGGGTCATGGTGTCGATTGAACTGGTGAACCAGATTGCCAACGCTCCGGCGGCGCTTACCGATGCCATCGATATTTTATCCACCATCGCGATCGTTGTGCAGGTAGCGATCTGGCTGCGCGAAATCATCTTGGGCATGATTGAGCGGCGCGCCGGCGAAGGGCTGCACGAACACGAGACGCTTCAAAGTGCGATGGTCTTAATCCGGCTGCTCGTCAGCTTTGTTTTGTTCGCCGTTGCTGCAATCGTCATTCTCGACAATCTCGGCGTTAACGTCACTGGCCTTGTTGCTGGTTTAGGCGTTGGCGGCATTGCCATTGGCCTTGCCGCCCAAGGGATTTTCTCCGACCTTTTCGCTGCCATATCGATCATTTTCGACAAGCCATTCCGCCGCGGCGACACGGTGTCTTATGACAACACGGTCGCCAGAGTCGAAGTCATCGGCATGAAAAGCACCAGGCTGCGCGCGCTGACGGGTGAAGAGAAGATCATCTCGAACAGCAAGTTGCTCGAGAAGGAAATCACGAACAACACGCTGACGCTCTATCGCCGGGTCACCTTCGTCCTGACGCTCGTGTACCAAACCCCGCCCGCCCTTGCGAAGCGGATCCCGGAAATTTTGCGCGAAGTCGTCCAAAGCAATGGCGCGCAGTTTATCCGCGCTGGGTTCAATAACTTTGCCGCAAGCTCGCTCGATTTCCATCTCGTTTTCGATATCGAAAGCGATGATGTGGAGGTTATGTTTCAGGCGCGGCATGACATTGGCATTGCCATCATCGACCGGTTTGCCCGTGAAGGCATTTCCTTTGCCTATCCCACGCAAACGACATTCACCGCAGCCCCCGATGGCCATATGGTCATGCCCTATGCGCCGCCTGTTCCTGCGCCCAAAGCCTGATTCGCGGATGCGGGGTTGCTGGGGCGCAAGCTTGCCGTAACGGCAAATCGCCGGGGCTTGTATTGAACGTTCGAAACCGCCACGGTGCGGCCAAATAGTTTGCAGGAGACACACCCATGACCACTATTACCCCAGCGGAATTCGCGACCAAGGTCGGCGAAAAAATCGGCACTTCTGAATGGATTTTGGTTGATCAGGACATGATCAACAAATTTGCAGATGCAACCGGTGACCACCAGTTCATCCATATCAATGAAGAGATGGCCAAGATGACACCATTCGGTGGCACCATCGCACATGGATTTTTGACCTTGTCGCTCTTTCCCGTACTCAGCGCGAAGTCCGATTGTCCCAAGATCGAAGGCGTCAAAATGGGCGTCAATTATGGCGGCAACAAAACGCGTTTCCTGGCGCCTGTCCGATCGGGCAAGCGGGTGCGCGGGCATTTCAAGCTTCTGGAACTCGTTGAAAAACGTCCAGGCCAATGGCAGCAGACGCTTGAATTCACCGTCGAGATTGAGGGTGAAGACAAACCAGCACTTCAGGCTGAATGGATCAGCCAGTTTTTCGTATAATTTTTAATTCAAGGAACCATTACCATGCGTGACGCAGTAATCGTATCAACCGCCCGTACCGCCATCGGCAAAGCCTATCGCGGTGGATTTAACGCAACGCTCGGGCCAACGCTCGGCAGCTATTCGTTGAAGGCCGCCGTGGAGCGCGCTGGCATTGAAGGCGGCGAAATTGATGACGTCCTTTGGGGCTCGGCGCTTCAGCAAGGCACACAGGGCGGCAATCTTGCGCGTCAGGTTGCGTTGCGCGCTGGCCTGCCAATTTCTGTTTCGGGCATGACCATGGATCGCCAATGTTCGTCCGGCCTGATGTCGATTGCAACTGCAGCCAAGCAAATCATCGTCGACAATGTCGACGTGATGGCAGCCGGTGGTCAGGACTCGATCTCATTGGTACAAACCAAGGAAATGCGCGTTCAGGCCGACCCTGCATTGGTTGCCCTGCACAATTCGATTTACATGCCGATGCTTCAAACCGCTGAAGTCGTGGCCAAGCGTTATAACATCAGCCGCGATGCGATGGACGAATACGCCCTGCAATCGCAGCAGCGCACCGCTGCTGGTCAAGCAGCCGGTTACTTTGACGCCGAAATCGTCCCCGTGACCACGATGATGAATGTCGTGAACAAGGAAACGGGCGAAGTCAGCCAGAAGGAAGTCACGATTGCCAAGGATGAAGGCAATCGCGCCGATACGCAGCTCGCAGGTTTGCAATCGCTTCAGCCCGTGCTTGGTCCAGACATGACTATCACGGCCGGTAACGCCAGCCAGTTGTCCGACGGTGCCAGTGCCTGCGTCGTCATGGAGGCCGGCCTGGCCGGGCGCCGCGGCC
>CALDKP010000286.1 GCA_937898535.1 uncultured Sphingomonadales bacterium
GCTGAAACTGGCCCCGACAGCATCGGGCTGCGGCTTGACGATCACCCGTGGCGGCTCCTGATCGAACACAACACCGAAGATGACGAGAACCGCCGACGCGATAACGATATGTTGCGGCTCGACATCAAGGAAGATGATCATCGAAACCGCAATAGCGGCAAGATACAGCCGCGCGCCGCTCGCCAAGATCCGGCCGACGAGATACATGCCCGCCGCCGCGCGTCTTGCCGTCGCGTCGAAACGGGCCTCCAGCAATTCATATACCGTGGTCGCACCGATTGCGTAGAAACGCGGGATCAGGAAACGTGCGACGATAAAGGCCGCAATGATCGCGGCGAAGTTACTCGTGAGATAGCTATAATCGCCGCGATAGCTGTTATCGGGGGCGCCGAGAAATGTTGCCGCTGACTGCATCGTCGACAAGACGGACACCGCAACAAGCCAGACCGGTGCATGATGGCCGGCGAGAAAATAGTCATCCGCCGTTTTGGTCCGCCGTGTCGCCTGATAGCCGGCAAATGCCAGCAATGCGACATAGGCAAGCAATATGCCCCAGTCATAAACGGTGAATGCTAATGGCATGAATGCTCCCCCAAGGCTGAGCCATTAGCGGAACATGCCTGTTTGTTCAAATGCGCTACCGCGCCATATATGCATCCAGCGTTTCGTGGTAATGGCGTATGCGGCTTTCCTGATAGCGCGCCAATGTCACACCCGGTTTCTTCGACGCGCGCAGCCCTTTTTGGATCCGTTTCAGATTGTCGGTGTCCTGATCCGCAACCATCGCGGCCGAACCAAGCTCCGGTGCGTCAGCCCATTTTTGATCCAGCCCCAGCATCGTCATTTTTGCGGGTTCCGGATGCGATCCGTCGGGGGCTTTGGAAAACAGGAACATGATTTCCATGATCGAGCTTTCGGGATCGTCGCCGTTCGGGCGAAAGCGGTAGGTGATGGGCAACGCCTGCCCGCCCCACGGAACCATATTGGGGAAAAGCATATATTCGATCAGGTCGAGCGATTCCGAATCCGATAGGGCGGACATGTCGCGGCCAATCGAGCGCGAAATCTTCTCCCGCGCGCGTTCGGCCAGCTTGCCCCGCGCCGTTTCACCCGCGCCCACTTCAATGGGCTTGCCCGCAAAAAAGGGCACGTCGCGGCGCATTTCCTCTATGGTTTGTTCAGGTGTGGTTGCGGGCTTCGATGGGCTGGCGACGCCCTGAACGCTGATCATCCGGCTGACATGGCGCACACCCGGCCAAACATCATATTGGGTGTTGCTGTCTCCATAATAGCTTAGCACCTGTCCATGCGCGAACGGCACATGATATGCCTCGACAAAAGCCTCCATCGCCAGTTTCCAATTGCATGGCATAATCTTGGCAACATGCGCCGCGACATAGCGGTCTTCCAGATTGAACGACGCAAAATGCTCGGGCAGATTTTCGAGATAGGTTTCAAGTGGTTCGGCATCGGCATCAAAATTAATGAAAACAAATCCGCCCCATGTGCCAACGCGCGCTTCAGGAAGGCGCATCTTGTCCTTATCCACATGTGGGAAATCCCATTGGCCCGGAATGACAGATAATGCGCCATCCAGCTTCCAAGTCCAGCCGTGGAAGGGGCAACGAAACTGCTTAACGCACCCGCCTTCGGTGCGGAGCATGGTGCCGCGATGCAGGCACGAATTGATATAGGCTTTGATCTCGTCAGGACCTGTTCGCACAACGATGAGCGAGTCATGCACGATGTCATACACAATATGGTCGCCAATATTCGGGATATGCTCCAGCCTGCATGCCAGTTGCCATGTCTTGCGCCAAACCTGCTCGACTTCGCGATCATGCCAATCTTTGGCGAAGTAACGCTCAATAGAAACATCATTACTGCTTTGCCCAATGGCGGGTGATTCCACGCGCATGACCGCAGGCGCTGGATTACGGTCGCCGTCGAACACTTCCTGAACCGATGGACCTGGACGGCGCGCAATTATGTTGTCCAAAACTCTCTCCCTTATATGTCTTGCGCCATCCTGCCGTCATGGTAGCAACTGTGCAATGAACAATTTACCGCACCGCCACCTCATCACCATGACGCTGACCGTCGATTTCGCAGGGATGATCAGCATTGGCCAAACCCCCGCCGGCCTGCGCCGCATTGCCCCCGTCACCGGCGGCCATTTTGCTGGCGATCGGCTGAACGGCATAGTGCTGCCGGGCGGAAATGATTGGGTCGTCAACCGTGAAGATGGCGTGATGGTCATCGACGTCCGCCTAACGCTGCAAACCGACGATGGGGCGATGGTTTACCTCAATTATCAGGGCCGTTTTCTGGCCGAAGCCGAAGCAATGTCCCGGTTCCGCAAAGGCGCATTGCTGGAACCGCACGAATATTCACTGGCAATCGTTGCAAAATTCGAATGTGGGGATAGCCGCTATAGCTGGCTAAACAATGTCATCGCCGTCGGCACCGGCGAACAAACCGCTGCGGGTCCGGTCTATTCGATTTTCGAAGTAGGTTGAAAAAATCGCGGCCATAAAAGGCTTAACGCCAATCCGCCCATGACCAACGCAGCGGCCAGCAATTTCCAGCCTTGCAGCGGTTCGCCCAGAAACAAGGCGGACGCCCCCATTCCGAATACCGGCACCAGCAACGCCATAGGCGCAACGGTCGCCGCCGGATGCCGCGCCAGAAGCCATCCCCAAATCCCATAGCCGAACATCGTGTTGCCAACCGCTTGCCAGACCACCGCCGCCCAGGTGGTCGCTGTTGCTGCGTGCACGCCTGCAATCAAGGCCGACGGGCCTTCAAATAGCAAGGCGAGGGTCAACAGTGGCGGCACCGCAAAGATGCTGGCCCATACCACATACGCAAGCATGTCGACCTTACCCGCCGCGCGCGAAACCATATTGCCACTCGACCAGCAAAAGGCCGCCGTTACGACGAGCATCAATCCCAATGGTGTCGCGCTGCCGTCCGAATGGGTCAGAATAACGGCCAGCCCGCTTGTCGCTAACGCCAGTGCAGCCCATTGGAATTTGCGCACCCTCTCCCCCGTCAGCCGCATGGATAGGGCAATGGTAAAGAAGACCTGAATCTGGACGACCAATGAGGCGAGGCCCGGCGTAATATCGCCTTTCATCGCCAAAAACAGCAGGCCGAACTGCCCCGCCCCGATCAATATGCCGTAAGCTGCCAGATTGGACAAAGGCACCGCAGGCCGTTTTAGGAAAAACGCCGCGGGCAGAAATGCGCACGTAAAACGCAGGGTCGCCAGCCACAAAGGCGGCAAATGGGCGAGCGCCAATTTGATGACAACGAAGTTCGTTCCCCACACCGCCATCACTGCGATCGCGAGCAGAAGGTGCAGGCGTGGTAGGGCGGCATTTTGTGGCATAGAAGTCCCCTAACCGCTCCGCCCGTTTTTGCGAACAGTTAATCCAGCGGCACAACTTCTACCGGCAGATCGCTGGCCATTGCGCCGCAATATTGTTCGGGCCAATGCGCAAAGGGACGCACGGCCCCTTCGGTTCGCCAACGGTTCACGCGCGCCAGATCAGCGTCTGCCATGACCCACGCCCCCTGCCCTTCGGTTCCAATCGCCACAACGCCGTCGTCCGGACTATCGCCATCTGGCGGAACGAACAGCCCTGCCGCACCATAATTTTCGTCCAGCGCCGGCGACCATGGGGCCATGCCAACGGTCGGTGCCTGCGCAACAAAAATCTGGTTTTCTAGTGCCCGCGCCTGTGCCCCAATCCGAACGCGGTGATAGCCTTGCAAGCTGTCTGTGCACGACGGGCAGAGAATGGCCTGTGCGCCAGCGGTTGCTTGCGCCCGCGCGATCATCGGGAATTCGATGTCATAGCAGGTAGAAATGCCCAGCATTCCCAAAGATGTGCGAAAAACCCGCAGGCTTTTTCCGCCTTTAATGCCCCAAGATTCACGTTCGAACCGGGTCATCATGATCTTGTCCTGATACGCCGTTTGCCCGTCCGGCATATACAGGGTCGCCCTGTTTACAACCTGCCCATCTTCTTGGCCAAAGGGTCGGGTTCCGCCGAGCAGGATAACCCCAAATTGCCGGGCGAGATCAGCATAATGGGCGTCAATTCTTGGCCCCAAGGCAACCACAGCCCGCAACGAGGCATGCAGATCGCTTGCCGTCGACCTGTCGATCGCGGCCAATTCCATCGCCGCATATTCGGGAAACACCAAAAGCTGTGCGCCTTGCGCCGCGGCATCGTTCACCCACTGCCCGACTTTCGCTTGCCAACTCGCAAAGCTATCAGGTTGCCCGATGGGATATTGGGCTGCCGCTATACGAACCGACGCGGTCACAGGTCACGCATCCAGAATTGCATGGCATGCGCGCTTTCGAAATCGTCGCCCAGATCCTGCCACTCAAGCGTTCCGGTCAACCCTTCGACCGGCGCATAGCCACGAGCACGCCAGAACGGATGCAAATCGCGGGGTGCTGCGGGCCGCATCGGATGATCGTCAGGACGGATCACCGCGCAAAAGGCGGTTTGCCGTGCCCCTGCGGCGCGCGCAGCAGCTTCGCGAGCGTCGAAAAAGCGATGGCCGATGCCCTGCCCCTGATAGGCGGGTAGCAAGACCGACTCCCCGAAATAGAAGATACGCGCAACATCCATTCCTTGTTCGCGGAAGGGATTCTGGATGTCCAGCTTCTGTCCCGCCAATGGAGACGCGGTAGCCGCGCCGATGATTAAGTCCCCGTCCCGGGCGACGACAAGCACCGAACCCGGTTCGCGCACAAATTCGGTCATATAAGCGGCTTCATACTCTGCACTGCCGTCATACAGATAGGGCCAGCTACGAAAAACCCGAATCCGCAGATCAGACAGCGCCGGAATGGCGGTCCAGCGCTCCTCGGGATCCGTCAAGGAACGGACGTCTACGGTCATGAAACCTGGGCAATCCAGTCGGCAAGATTATAGTAAACCGAGACGCGCGTGATTTTGCCGTCTGCGACCTCAAAGAAGCCACCCGCTGGCAAGCTGTAGCTCTGGCCATGCGCTGCAGGAAAACCTTCGTCTGCAACCTTGTAAATGCCGTCGACGATGAATTCCGCCGCCGCACGCCTGCCATCTTCGCTGGTCATAATCACAATGTCACGCAGCTGTTCACTATAGGCATGATCCATCCGGCCCAGAAAGGCGCGAAAGGCTAGCTTGCCAGTTTCACGGTCCCCTTGATTGATATCATGCGCCACATTGTCGTCGAGACATGCCAAGATAGCTTCAACATCCATGGCATTGAATGCCGCATAATATGCGCCAATCAGCGCCGCCGTTTTTTCACGCGTGTTGGGCATGTATCATTGTGTCCTTTAACCTGATGAATTGGATATCGATTAAGTCAGCGCAGCAAGGATTGTCCAGTAAGATAAATTGTCCAGACTTTCATAGGATTTTGCAACGCGATCGCGGCCGACAGCGATCAAAGCGGCTGCCGCCCTTGACTCTGCGCCCAACCCTGCTAATGCCCGCCTCGTTCGGTGGGGCGACGGCTCCACCGGCAACCGTCCGAGACAGTTGGTGAACGGAATTTGCCGTTCTTAATTTCCAGCCTAGACGGGGATAGAGATTTCAGGACTGGCTTTTGCCATCCTTCGCCACCGCTCCCGATTTTAGATCGTGTGAGTTCGGCATGAAACTTCCCCACGGACTGAAGTCAGCGGATCGCCCAGCCGGGTGTTTCGCTTTTCGTGTTGGATTTTGTCGGTTCGCCGGCGAAGTCTGAAAAAGGAGTAATGCATGAACCGTTCTGAAAAGACCGAAACAGTTGCATCGCTGAACGCCACTTTCAATGAAGCGGCGGTTGTCGTCGTCACCCGTAATCTCGGGCTGACGGTTGCACAATCGACCGACCTTCGTTTGAAGATGCGGGATGCTGGCGCAAGCTATAAGGTTGCCAAGAACCGTCTTGCCAAAATCGCTCTTGAAGGAACGCAATATGGATCGGTAGCTGAATTGCTTACCGGCCCTACAGCGCTCGCTACATCGTCGGACCCGGTTGCAGCTGCAAAGATTGCTGTCGAGTTCGCAAAAACCAATGACAAACTTGAAATTGTCGGCGGCGCGATGGGTGACACGTTCCTTGATGTAAACGGTGTAAAGGCGCTGGCTTCGTTGCCATCGCTCGACGAACTGCGCGGCACGCTTATCGGGCTTATCCAAGCACCGGCAACGAAGCTTGCACAGCTGTCGACCGCACCTGCTGCGAAATTGGCACGCGTTTTTGGTGCCTATGCTGACCAAAAGGCAGCATAACTTTTTTGAATTAAACTGGCTGCGTCCCATGGTTTTAACCGGCTGGGCGGGCCCTACAGATATGACAGAAAATCGGAGTGTTATTTAAATGGCTGATATTGAAAAGCTCGTAGACCAACTTTCGGCATTGACCGTTCTCGAAGCGGCTGACCTTGCTAAGGCTTTGGAAGAAAAGTGGGGCGTTAGCGCCGCTGCTGCTGTTGCTGTTGCTGCACCTGCTGGCGCCGCTGCACCAGCTGCTGAAGAGCAGACTGAATTTGACGTTATCTTGACCGGCGACGGCGGCAACAAGATTGCAGTCATCAAGGAAGTCCGTGCGATCACCAACCTTGGTCTGACCGAAGCAAAGGCTCTTGTTGAGTCCGCGCCAAAGGCGATCAAGGAAGGCGTAAACAAGGCAGAAGCCGAAGACATCAAGGCGAAGATCCTTGCAGCCGGCGGAACCGTCGAACTGAAGTAATTCGGTTTCCCTTACGGGATATAAAATGGGGCGGCCTAGCAATAGGCTGCCCCTTTTTTATTGCCGCGCGTTTGCCATCAATAAACACAAATATTCCGGCCCTTTTCTTTTGAAAATTCTGCAGGTTGCGGGCAGTCATGACCCATGAATAGCAACGCCGACCTCGCCGCCCTGATTCGCAACATTCCGGACTATCCCAAACCGGGCATCATGTTCCGCGACGTGTCTAGCTTGCTGCTCGACGCCGACGGCTATCGCATGACCATTGATCGGCTCGCGGCGCTGGTGGACCCTGATACGCAGCTTGTCGCGGGTATTGAGGCACGTGGCTTTATCGTGGCCTCTGCTCTGGCATATGTGCTTGGCCTTGGCCAATTGATGCTGCGCAAGCCCGGTAAGCTGCCCGGCGAGAAAATCGGCACGGATTATACGCTCGAATATGGCACCGACCGCATTGAAATGCATGTCGGCCATGTGCAGCCTGACCAGAAAGTGCTGCTGGTTGACGATTTGATTGCCACGGGCGGCACGGCCCTGGCTGGCGTGGACTTAATCCAACAAGGCGGCGGCAGGGTTGAACAAGCATTGTTCATCGTGGACCTGCCTGACCTCGGCGGCGCGGCCAAGTTGCGCGCCCAAGGTGTGCGGGTCGGATCGCTGATTGGTTTTGACGGCGATTAAGCGCGCGTCAGAATTCCGTTTAACTTTGCGGATAACGTGCAGCGCATGTCTTAATTTTTGACGGCTCAGGCCGCTGCCCGCTGACTTCAAAACGGGCGATATATCCACCCAGTTTCAATTGTTCGGTAAAGCCGGTCAAACGATAACCCACGGCATCAAATTCGCAGAACAATAGCTTTGGCGGAATCCCGTGCTGGGCGGTGGGTCGATCGCGGTCAACGACAATGACTTGTCCGCCCTTGGCGAGCGCGGGCCGCATACGCCATAGGAACGCATAAGGCTCGCCTATTTCATGGTACATATGCACCATGAAAACGCGGTCAAAGCTGTTTTCTGGCAACCGGGGATCATCCAGAGCGCCTTCCTTGATCGCAACATTATCGAGCTGTTCGCGTGTGACCCGGGCGCCCAGTCGGTCAAGCGCATCCCGATTGATATCCTGCGCAAGTACGCGCCCTTTTGGCCCAACGCGGTCCGCAAGGCGGATGGTGTAATAGCCTTCACCTGCCCCGATATCAGCCACAGTGGTCCCAAGCTGGATCCCTGCCCAATCCATCACGAATTCGGCCTCTCCGGCTTCATCACGCGCTGCCTCAGTCGAAAATTCGGTATCGCCAGCTGTGGACACCAGACGTTCCGCGCGCGGGAATGCCTCTGCACTCTCGCTTCGTTCGTCTCCATTGGCCGCTGGCGTGCAGCCGCTTACACATAGCAAAGGAAGCGCAACGATCGCCAGAAAGCTCAGACGGGCGTTCGTGCGCATGCCTAGCTCGCCTTATGCGTCGGCCATCGCAACCGCAGGGGTCGCAGCCTGTTGATCGAAGTTCAGGAAAACATCCTTCACCCAATGTGGCAACGGAATGGGGCGATGCGTATCGAGGTCGACATGCACGCTGACAAGGTCAACTGTGGCGCGTAAATCGTCCGAGCCATCTTCGGTAATGCCGTGGATTTCGACGATTTGGGACATGCTGGTCCGCCCAGTCGCAACCGTGCGCGCCATAACATCAATAAGCTCGTCCGGCTTGATCGGCGCAAACCAAGTGACGGTCGCCTTTTTGACATGAAATTCCAAAGGCGCGCCATCGGCATAATCGCGGAATTTCGCCGCGCGCCAATATTCGGTGACCGCGACATCGGCATAATCGAGATAGCGCGCGTTAAAAACAACGCCTTGCGCATCTGTCTCTGACCAGCGCACGCGGAAACGGTGATGGAAAGCAAACTCGGTGCGCGCCATGTCAGATTGCCTTTGATTGGCCAGGGGTGTTGACCCCCATCGATTGCAGATAACGCTTCACGTTCCGTGCGGCCTGACGCAGGCGATGCTCATTTTCAACCATAGCGATGCGGACATAGCCTTCGCCGTCTTCGCCATATCCAACGCCGGGCGCGACGGCGACCTTTGCTTCGGTCAGCAACTGTTTGGAAAACTCAAGGCTACCCAAATGCGCAAGCGCAGGTGGCAAGGGTGCCCATGCGAACATCGACGCCTTCGGTGGAGGAATATCCCACCCTGCACGGCCAAATGCCTCAACCAGAATATCGCGGCGCTTGTGATAGAGCTGGCGATTTTGTTCAACAATGTCTTGCGGGCCATTTAATGCAGCGCATGCCGCAGCCTGAATCGGCGTAAATGCGCCGTAATCGAGGTAGCTTTTGACGCGCGTCATCGCTGCGATCAGATCGCGGTTGCCCACCGCAAAACCGATACGCCAACCTGCCATCGAATAGGTCTTGGACAATGACGTGAATTCAACGGCCACATCCTTGCCGCCCTTCACCTGCAAAATGGACGGCGTCGGGTTGCCGTCAAAATACAGTTCTGAATAGGCCAGATCGGACAATATCCAGACCTTGTTGTCTTTCGCCCAAGCGACAAGCCGCTCGTAAAATGCCAGATCAACGGTTTCTGCGGTGGGATTGGAAGGATAGTTGACCACCAAAATCGATGGTCGCGGGACGGTAAACGCCATCGCGCGCTCCAGCGACCGGAAATAATTTTCATCAGGCGTCGTCGGAACCGACCGAATGGTCGCACCCGCGATGATGAATCCGAACGTGTGGATCGGGTAGCTCGGGTTCGGCGCCAATACGACGTCACCCGGCGCAGTGATGGCGGTTGCGAGGCTCGCGAGGCCCTCTTTCGAACCCATTGTAACCACGACATCGGTTTCGGGATCAACATCAACGCCAAAACGGCGCGCATAATAATTCGCCTGCGCCTTACGGAGGCCGGGAATACCTCTGGAAGCCGAATAGCCATGGGCATCGGGCTTTTGCGCGACTTCGCACAGCTTTTCGATGACATGCGGTGGCGGTGGCAAATCAGGATTGCCCATGCCCAGATCGATAATGTCCTCTCCCGCACCACGGGCCGCCGCGCGCATCGCATTAACTTCAGCGATGACATAAGGCGGCAGACGCTTGATGCGGTAGAATTCTTCGGACATGGGCTCCCGTTTCCGGCTAGTTGATTACAGAGCCACCCTCATGCGCGAAGTTTTCGTGCATTTCCACAAAAAGCTGTCGGTCCGCGGATTAGCGCGGCCGATTGCCTTTCGCTTTGTGCCGCACGCCATGCTTTGACGGTGGTGGCCCATCATTGCGGAATGGGCGCACACCGTCACGGTTCGATCCACCACGCGGACCGCCGCGCGGCGGTCCGTCACCGCGAGGTCCATCGCCGCGTGGATTGACGCCCAATTGGGCACGTTGCGGACGACCACCATCGCGGCCTCCGTCGCGACCCATGCGCTTGTTTTCACGCGCAGCTTCACGTGGCGGGCCATTGGCTTGCACGATCTCGACATCATTGTCTTCGTCATGCCCCGGCTGCGCGATTGCCTTGGCAAATTTTGCAACAGCGGCAGCAGCGATACCCACATGGGTTTCGTTTGCTGCAATCCGGATGGCACCAATGTCGTTCTTGGTGACACCGCCACGACGGCACAGCAGCGGCAATATCCATTTTGGATCTGCGTTGTTGCGGCGGCCAACGTTGAGCTTGAACCACACAGAATCATCAAATCCGGCGCGATGGTCATCACGCGGCCGTTCGCGCGTGCCGTCATCCAGCATGTCTTCTGCCTGTGGCATTTTGGCGCGATGCACACGGACAAGTGCAGCAGCGATGTCTTCAGCCGACATTGTTTCGAGCAGTTTCGCACCCAATGCACGATCTTCCTCTTCAACTTCGACAGGTGTCAAAAGTGTTTCGAGCAGACGTTCATGGTCCTTTGCACGAATATCTGCGGCAGTAGGGACTTTAATCCAGTCTGCCTCAATCTTCGCGCCGCGCAGCATCGATTCAACGCGCTTGCGGCGCTGATATGGAACGATGAGGACTGCCGTACCCTTACGACCCGCACGCCCTGTGCGTCCGGACCTGTGCTGAAGTCCTTCGGCATCGCGTGGCAATTCGACATGGACCACCAATGACAGGTTGGGCAAATCGATACCGCGCGCCGCAACGTCGGTTGCAACGCATACACGGGCACGGCGGTCACGCAGCGCCTGAAGCGCTTGATTTCGTTCGGACTGCGAATGCTCACCCGACAGCGCAACGACATTGAAGCCGCGCTCGGTCAGGCTGGCATGCAAACGGCGCACATTTTCACGCGTTGCACAGAACAGGATAGCCGTTTCTGCTTCATGCAGACGCAGCAGGTTCACAACTGCATTCTCAATGTCCGGTGGCGCGACGGTTACGACCTGATAGCTGATATCACCATGACCGCGGTCTTCACCGACGGTTGAGATGCGAAGGGCATCTTGTTGGTAACGCTTTGCAAGCGACACGATTGGTTTCGGCATAGTCGCCGAGAAAAGCAAAGTGCGGCGGCCTTCGGGCGTCGCGTTCAATATTTCTTCGAGTTCCTCGCGGAAACCCATGTCGAGCATTTCGTCAGCTTCGTCGAGAATCGCGACCTTCAATGCGGACAGGTCCAGTGCGCCGCGCTCCAAGTGATCGCGCAAACGGCCGGGGGTCCCGACGACGATTTGTGCACCTTGATTCAGCGTGCGGCGTTCTTTCGACGCGTCCATGCCGCCAACGCAGGTAGCGATGCGGACACCAGCCTTGGCATAGAGCCACATGAGTTCGCGGCTGACCTGCAAGGCCAGTTCGCGCGTTGGGGCGATGATGAGTGCGGCGGGTTCGCGCGCAAGGCTGACCAGTCCACCATCAAGGATTTGCGGTGCCATGGCCAAGCCAAAAGCAACGGTTTTGCCTGATCCAGTCTGGGCCGACACGACAAGGTCGCGGCCTTCGGCCTCAGCTGTCATGACAGCAGATTGAACAGGGGTTAAAGCAGTATAGCCACGAGCGGTGAGCGCTTCATCAAGAAGCGGGGGAAGATTTTCAAACGTCATTATTGCGCGCCTTTGCGCCCTTTTTTACCTAATGTCCATGCTGCGCCGCACAACAAAACAATCTTCGACAATTTTCTGACATTTGTTATGCATTGAAAATGGCTGATTCACCGAAATTCCCACCCTTCATGGATCCCGACCAATTTGCCAAAATGCTTGAGGGTTCGGCAGCCTCTGCGGCAGACCCAATGACGGCATATCGCGCGGCGATGGATGCGTGGGGGACGATGCTTGCGCCACTGGCCAAGGCGGGTCGCAGCAAAATTGACCCGTCGGATCGCCGCTTTGCTGCACCTGAATGGGAACATCCCGTGTTCGACTTGGTGCGTCAGGGATATCAGATGATGTCTGATTATATGCTTGGCGCGGCTGACCAGTTGGATGGCGTCGCCGATAGTGACAAAGCAAAAATGGGCTTTGCGGTGCGGAGCATTGTCGAAGCGATGAGCCCCGCAAATTCGCCCTTCACCAACCCGGTTGCACTACAACGGGCGATGGAGACCAACGGCGCCAGCCTGATGTCGGGCATGCAGAACCTGGTGGTCTCGGGCGGCGTGGAATCCATGTCGTACGCCTCGACCCAGCGCGGCGGCCTGCCGACCATGGACCGCGACAATCTGCACCTGCGCGCCATTCACCCGCAGCCGCACCAGGGCGTGTGCGCCGATGCGATCGCCACGCTCGAAGGCATCCCGCGCGAGGCGCTCGACGACCTGGCCCTGGTCAGCCAGCAGCGCGCCGATGTGGCGATCAAGGAAGGCCGCTTTGCGAAGTCGGTGATCCCGGTGCTCAACGAGGACGGCAGCGTCGCGCTCGACCACGAGGAATTCCCCCGCCCGCAGACGACCGCTGAAGGCCTCGCGGCCCTCAAGCCCTCGTTCGAGGCCCTGGCCGACGTGCCGCTCGACACCAACGGCACCACCTTCCGCAAGCTGATCACGGCGGTCCACCCGGACCTCGACCTGAAGTTCTTCCACCACGCCGGCAACAGCTCGGGCGTCGTGGACGGCTCGGGCGCCCTGCTGCTGACCTCGCCGGCCTACGCCAAGGCCAACGGCATGACGCCGCGCGCCCGCATCGTGGCCATGGCCAACATGGGTGACAGCCCCACGCTGATGCTCAACGCGCCGGTGCCCGCGGCCCGCAAGGTTCTGGCCAAGGCCGGCCTGACGGTCGAGGACATCGACCTGTGGGAAATCAACGAAGCCTTCGCCGTCGTGGCCGAGAAGTTCATCCGGGACCTGAAGCTCGACCGCAGCAAGGTCAACGTCAACGGCGGCGCCATGGCGCTGGGCCACCCGATCGGCGCCACCGGCTCGATCCTGATCGGCACCATGGTCGACGAGCTGGAACACCAGGGCAAGCGCTACGGCCTGATCACCATGTGCGCCGCC
>CALDKP010000287.1 GCA_937898535.1 uncultured Sphingomonadales bacterium
TGTCCTGCCATGCAAAAGCGGCGTCACCCATCGAGACTTCAACATCATTGCCCGATAGCTTGCCTGAAATGATGCCGCCCAAGGTTTCGATGTTGAGGTCTTGGTTCAACAATGCAACGACACAGCGTGACGCATTGCCACATGCCTCAACCTCGCTGCCGTCGGGATTGAATATCCGCATGCGGACGTCCGCGATTTCGGAAGGCAGCAAAAGGATAAGCTGGTCACAGCCAATCCCGAACTTGCGATCCGCGATCATTTGCGCGCGGGCAGGGGACATTTCGATGGATTGGACGCGTGCGTCGATAATGACAAAGTCATTGCCGAGCCCATGCATCTTGTGAAATTCGCCAGTCGCCATGGCGGCGATTTAGGAGCAGCCGAGCATCAAGTCTACCGTTGATGCCGAATATGGCGCTGTTAGGCTACGATACTTTACGGGCCTGAAAATACTCTTGCTCGGTCGTGATGGACGGCGATAGCCGATGGCGATGCGGCAAAAGGTTCTTTTGCAACAGCAACACACGCACTTGGTCAATGTTCAGCGGTTGCCCGAATAACCATCCTTGACCCTTGCTGCAGCCCAATTCGCGCAGCTTCGCGTTGATGTTCTCGTCCTCGACGCCCTCGGCCGTAATGGGCACCTGCAAACTTGAACCCAGCCCAGCGATGGCATTTACAATCGCTGCGCTTTCGGCATTTTCCAACATTGACGAGACAAAGCTACGGTCGATTTTGATGCGGTCGAACGGCAGCGCACGAAGATGGGCAAGCGAACTATAACCCGTACCGAAATCATCCAGCGCGATACGAATGCCTTGGTTCTTAAGGCTAAGAACGATCGATTGTGCGAGGCTGAGATTTTTAAACAGCGAGCTTTCAGTAATCTCGACTTCTAAGCGGCTTGCGGGAAAACCTGTTTCAACCAGAAGCTTCATTATCTTTTGCGCGAGCCATGGGTCTTTGAGCTGCACCGGTGAAATGTTGACCGACATGGTGAGCTTGGGATCCCAATTCTTGGCTTCCAGCATGGCTTTGCGAATGATATTCATCGACAGATCGCCGATCATACCGGTTTCTTCCGCCACGGGAATAAAATCATCGGGAGAAATAAGTCCGCGTACCGGCGAAACCCATCGTGCCAGCATTTCAAACCCGACCAGTTCACCCGTTGCTAAATCGATTTGCTGTTCAAAGAAGGGTACAAATTCATCGTTTGGAATGGCGGCCCTGATATCGCCTTCAAGCGAGTTGCGTGACCGAAGTTCAACTTCCATGCCGTTGTCGAACCAACTGTAGCCGTTCCGGCCGTTTTCTTTCGCAGCGTAAAGCGCAATGTCTGCCCGGCGCATGAGCATGTCGATCGAGTCACAATCACGCTCGGGACGGCTTATACCAATAGAGGCCGTTACAGTCTGCGTTGAATCAACTATTAGCACGGGGCGCGCCAGGGTTTCAACAAGGTCTTCAGCGATATCGTCAACGGATTCGGGATATTCTGGTTCAAAGACCATGCAAATGCCGAATTCGTCGCCGCCAAGGCGCCCGATGATGCTGCTGGGCGGCACAATGTCGCGCATTCGGTTGGCGATTTCGCATAACAGCACATCACCGCTGTCGTGGCCGAAGATGTCGTTGATTTTTTTAAACCCATCGAGGTCAATCATCAGGAACGCCACTGATTTGCCACGCCGCGATGCGCGCGCGCACAGTTCAGTTGTCTTTTCTTTGATGGCGCGTCGGTTGAACAGATGTGTCAACGGATCGATCATTGCCAAATGCTGCGCGCGTACTTCAGCCTGCCGGTATACATGTATTTCGTCGCTCAGTGCGTTGGTGCGGCGCCAAGTTAACAGAATGAGTGCAATGTTCAGCAGAAGTGTGGTGACCATGATTTGGTCGGTACCTTTGCTGTAACCCAAAAATGTGCGAACAGCCTGCGCGCCGACTTGCCCGCCAATGACAACGAACATTGCGATCGCCGTAAACATAATGACCCGATATACGGCATCTTTGCGTTTCGGAGCTTTCTGTCCAAAAGCGCCTAATTCGATTTCGTCCTGTTGTTGCGCCATCACCCCACCATCCCGCGACCGCACTCGCCGAAAATGGTAAACATATTGTTAAGGGATCTGCCTTGATGACACACGGGGCACAGGTGCTCCAGCGGATGGAAAAACTTGATTTGCTATGCCAAGGTTGGTAAAGGCCCATCCAAGGCAAGCATATTGTCTTTCATATTTTGTTGGAAATCCGTTGTTTCCAAGCTGGTCGGCGAAGATTCGCTCACCGGCTTTTTGTTCGTTTATGCCTTGAATGGGGCATTTTGGTAAGGAATGTCGATGTTTGACAAGCTGAGCGACCGGTTAGGAGGGGTGTTTGATCGCCTGCGCGGTCGTGGTGCGTTAAACGAAGCTGACGTGCGTGAAGCGATGCGCGAAGTGCGCGTGGCCTTGCTTGAAGCCGATGTCGCACTGGCCGTCGTTCGGGATTTCATCGACAAGGTAACCGAACAAGCCATCGGCGCGCAGGTTCTGAAATCTGTAACGCCTGGCCAGCAAGTCGTTAAAATCGTTAATGACGCCCTTGTCGAAATGCTCGGCGCTGAACAAAGCGACCTTGATCTCGCGGTAACGCCGCCTGCGATCATCATGATGGTCGGCCTGCAGGGCTCAGGTAAAACGACAACGACGGCCAAGATTGCGAAGATGCTGAAGGCCAAGCAGGGCAAGAAAGTCCTGATGGCTTCGCTGGACGTCAACCGTCCTGCTGCGCAAGAGCAGTTGGCGACGCTTGGCACCCAGACCGAAATTGCGACGCTTCCCATTATGCAGGGACAGCAGCCTGTCGACATTGCCAAGCGTGCGATGCAGGCTGCAAAGTTGCAGGGCTTTGATGTCCTTATCCTCGACACCGCTGGCCGCTTGCATGTTGACCAGCAGTTGATGGACGAAATGCAGGCGGTGGCCAAGGTCTCCGTTCCGCAGGAAATCCTGCTCGTCGTCGACTCGCTCACGGGTCAAGATGCCGTAAATGTCGCCAAAAGCTTCGGTGAGCGCGTTAATGTAACAGGTATCGTGCTGACCCGTATGGACGGTGATGCACGTGGTGGTGCCGCGTTGTCGATGCGCGCGATTACCGGCAAGCCAATCAAGTTTGCAGGCGTCGGTGAAAAGCTGGACGCAATCGAAGCATTTAACCCAAGCCGTGTTGCTGGTCGTATATTGGGCATGGGCGACGTTGTCGGCCTTGTCGAGCGCGCGACTGAAATGGTCGAAAAAGAGGACGCGGATAAGCTCGCGGCCAAAATGGCCAAGGGCCAGTTCGACATGGATGACCTGCGCATGCAGTTCCGCCAGATGTCCAAAATGGGCGGCCTCGGCGCGCTTGCGGGTATGATCCCGGGCATGAAAAAGGCCAAGCAGGCAATGGATGCCGGCGGCATGAACGACAAATTGCTCGTGCATATGGACGCCATCATTGGTTCCATGACGCCAAAAGAGCGCGCCAAGCCTGAATTGTTGAACGCCAAGCGCAAGATCCGGATTGCCAAGGGTTCGGGCATGACCGTTCAAGACGTCAACAAGCTCATTAAAATGCATCAGGAAATGGCGAGCGCCATGAAGCGCATTCGCAAGATGGGCGGTCTCAAGGGCCTCGCTGCCATGTTCGGTGGCGGCAAAGGTGGCATGGGCGGCGGCGACTTGGGTGGCGCGATGGAGGGAATGCACGGGCTTCCCCCCGGCGCTTTGCCACCCGGTTTCGGCGGTCTGCCCGGAATGGGCGGTGGCGGCGGAATGCCGCCAGACCTCGCAAGACTTCTTAGTAAAAAGAAATAAGTATCACATTTAATTTAAGAATATTTCAGAAAGGTGAGTTAGTTTTATGGCATTATCCATGCGTTTGTCACGGGGCGGTTCGAAAAAGCGTCCTTATTATAAAATCGTCGTAGCCGACGCCCGCGCTCCACGCGACGGTAAGTTCATTGAGCGTATCGGCAGCTACAACCCACAGCTTCCTAAGGACAGCGCAGAGCGTATGATCCTCGACACCGAGCGTGCGAAGCATTGGCTTGCCGCTGGTGCGCAGCCATCGGACCGCGTTGCACGCTTCCTTGACGTCGCTGGCGTCAAAGAGCGTAAGGTTAAGAGCAACCCTAACAAGGGTGAGCCAGGCCAGAAGGCCAAGGATCGCGCTGAAGACAAGGCAACCAAGCTTGCAGAAGCCGAAGAAGCCGCAGCAGCAGCTGCAGCCGCTCCAGCACCCGAGCCAGAGCCCGAAGTTGTTGAAGAAGTAGCCGCTGAAGAAGCCGCACCTGCGGTTGAAGAAGCGCCTGCCGCTGAAGAAGCACCTGCTGCTGAGGAAGCTGCACCGGCAGCGGAAGAAGCAACCGAAGAAAAGGCTGAGGGCTAAGCCTTGGCGGACTCAACCGTCACGCTTGCCGCCGTTTCTGGCGCGCACGGCGTGACGGGTGAAGTTCGTCTCAAGCTGTTTGCAGAAAATGTGGACAGCTTGAAACGCTACAAAAGTTTTAATGATGGTGCGTTGACGGTTAAGTCCCTCCGCCCAACCAAAGACGGCGCGATTGCGCGCTTTGCCGAAATAAATGACCGCAATGCAGCGGAAAAACTGCGCAGCACATTGTTGACCGTGCCGCGCGAGGCCTTGCCTGAACTGGGTGAGGGCGAATATTATTACAGCGACCTTCTTGGGCTTCCTTGCGTTTCAACCGATGGCACCGACCTTGGCAGTTGCATATCTGTTGAAAATTTTGGCGCCAGCGACGTTCTGGAAATTCAGATGCCGTCTGCTGATGGCAAGCCGGGCAAAAAGTTCATGGTTCCAATGACCGCCGAGGCTGTGCCGGAATGGGGCGCGCAAGCGGGCGGACGCATAGTGATTGATGCCGACTTCGTCATATGACGTTCGCCGCCCAAATCCTGACGCTGTATCCCGAAATGTTTCCCGGTCCTCTGGGGATATCATTGGCTGGCCGCGCGCTTGAAGAGGGCAAATGGTCATGTTCTCCCATCCACATCCGTGACTTTGCGACCGACAAACATCGGACCGTTGACGACACGCCAGCTGGCGGTGGGGCAGGGATGGTTTTGCGCGCGGACATACTCGCCGCAGCGGTCGATCATGCGTCTGCTCAGCAGCCACATGTTCCTGTTTTGGCAATGACGCCGCGTGGTAAGACGATTACCCAAAGCCGCATCCGCGAAGTTGCTGCAGGCCCCGGCGTCACGGTGCTTTGTGGCCGCTTTGAGGGCTTTGACGAGCGTATTTTTGATGCCCGACCCCATATTGAACAGGTTTCGATGGGCGACATCGTCCTTTCGGGCGGCGAAATTGGCGCTTTGATGCTGTTAGATGCTTGCATTCGGCTGCTTCCCGGCGTAATGGGCGCGACTTCCAGCGGTGATGAGGAGTCCTTTGAACAAGGGTTGCTTGAATATCCGCACTATACCCGACCCAATGATTGGGAAGGGCGAATGATCCCTGAAGTGTTGCGATCGGGGGATCATGCGAAAATAGCCACCTGGCGGAAACAAAGGGCGGAGGAAGATACTCGGTTACGCAGACCGGACCTTTGGGGGCGTTACAAGGACGCTCGGGTTCAGCCTGCCTCTAACGTGCAACAGAAGAATAAGGATTAAATGGGGCATGAACCTCATCCAAACACTCGAAGCCGAAGCTATTGCAGCTTTGTCAGAAAACAAAAAAATTCCTGCATTCCGTGCAGGTGACACCGTCAAGGTGGGCGTGAAGGTCATCGAAGGTGAACGCACGCGTATTCAGAATTACGAAGGCGTGTGCATCGCGCGTTCGAACAAGGGCATGGGCTCCAACTTCACCGTACGCAAAATGTCGTTCGGCGAAGGCGTTGAGCGCGTATTCCCGCTGTACAGCCCAAATATCGACAGCATCGAAGTTGTCCGTAAGGGCGTCGTACGTCGTGCGAAGCTTTACTATCTGCGTGGCTTGACCGGTAAGAAGGCACGTATTGCCGAACGCCGCGACCCGCGCCCTATTAAAACCACCGAGGCTGCCGAATAAGGCAGGAGCCGCGCTGCGTTTCTAACCAAACACAAAAGGCCGGGCTCCCAAAAAGAGCCCGGCCTTTTTTATTGCCATTGAAGGAAGTTAACATGGGTTATCGTATCGTAGTTGCAGGCGCGACGGGCAATGTTGGCCGCGAAGTCGTCAACATTCTTGCCGAGCGCGCATTCCCTGCCGATGAAGTGGCTGTGCTGGCGTCATCGCGCAGCCAGGGCATCGAAATCGAATATGGCGACACCGATAAGATGCTGAAGGTCCAGAATATCGAGAATTTCGACTGGTCGGGATGGGACATGGCAATTTTTGCCATTGGTTCAGAAGCAACCCAGAAATATGCACCGATTGCGGCTGCTGCAGGCTGTGTGGTCATCGATAACAGCTCGTTGTTCCGTATGGACCCCGATATCCCGTTGATCGTGCCTGAGGTCAACCCAGACGCGATCGACACATACAAGCGCAAGAATATCATTGCGAACCCGAACTGCTCGACAGCTCAGTTGGTCGTCGCGCTCAAGCCGCTGCACGATTATGCCAAGATCACGCGCGTCGTTGTCTCGACTTACCAGTCCGTCTCTGGCGCAGGCAAAGAGGGTATGGACGAATTGTTCGAGCAGAGCCGCAACATCTTCGTTGGTGACAGCGCAGATGCCAAGAAGTTCACAAAGCAGATCGCGTTTAACGTGATTCCGCACATCGATAGCTTCCTCGACGATGGTTATACCAAGGAAGAGTGGAAGATGATGGTCGAGGTTAAGAAAATCCTCGATCCCAAAATCAAGCTCAGCGCGACCTGCGTGCGCGTCCCTGTCTTTGTTGGCCACAGCGAAGCGGTAAATATCGAATATGAACGCGAAATGTCCGCAGAAACCGCGCAGAACATCCTGCGTGAGGCGCCTGGCATCATGTTGATCGATAAGCGCGAAGACGGCGGCTACACCACGCCGGTCGAAGCAGCTGGTGACGATGCGACTTATGTGAGCCGCGTCCGCGAAGATCCGACCGTAGACAATGGTCTTGCGTTCTGGTGCGTCTCCGATAACTTGCGCAAGGGAGCCGCACTGAATGCGGTGCAAATTGCCGAACTTCTTGGACGTCGGCATTTGAAAAAGGGATAAGTATATGGGGCTGCAAGCCGATGTTTTTTGGTCGTTTCGCAGCCCCTATAGCTATCTGGCGACACGGCGTTATCGCGCGCTTGCCGAACAATATGATCTGACGATCAACTTGCGTCCCGTCTATCCTTTGGCCATCCGCGAACCGGACTTTTTCGAACGCAGCCACCCGAATTGGTTGCGCTACACCTTTACCGATATGTTCCGCGTTGCGCAGTTTCATGGCATTCCGTTCGGTCCGCCACGACCCGATCCAATCGTGCAAGATGTGCTGACCCGCAAAATTGCGCATGAACAGCCCTATATCTTTCGCCTGACGCGCTTGGGGCAGGCAGCTGCGCGACGCGGCAAAAGTCTCGCATTTTGTGACGAGGTATCACGCCTGATCTGGGGTGGCGCTGAAAACTGGCATGAAGGGGACCATCTGGCTGGCGCAGCGACGCGCGCCGGACTGGACTTGGCTGAGCTGGATGCTGAAGCCGTCAGCGATGCCGATACGCTCGATGCTGAGATTGCAGCCAATCAAGCGTCCCTCGAAGCGTCGGGGCATTGGGGCGTCCCTACTTTGGTATTCGATGGCGAGCCGTTTTTTGGACAGGACCGCATTGATATGGCGGTATGGCGGATGCAGCAAAAGGGTCTGGTTGCGCGCTAGGCCTTATCGTCAGTCGGCCATCACGGGTTGCTGTCCGGGGGCTGCTGTACCCGGCTTCAAAAAGAAAATCAGCGGGCTGATGACGACCAGCAATATCATCATCAGTTTGAAATCATCGAGATAGGCAATCATTGCCGCCTGTCTGTTGATTTCGAGGTTCATCATTTGCAAGGCAGCTTCACCGATCGCGCCAAGGCGGTCGGCGCTCGCTGGGTCAATTGCGTTCATTGACGAAGACGTGACGTGCGATGCCAGGTCTTCATGGCTTGTCTGCATGTTGCGCGCCAACATGGTGGTCATGATGGAGATGCCAAAGCTGCCGCCCAGACTGCGGAAGAGATACAGCAGGCTGGAGCCATCTGTGCGTAGACGCATGGGCAGTGTCGAAAACGCCGCGCCGTTAAGCGGAATGAAGACAAGGCCCATACCAAAACCCTGAAACAAGCCCGTGTACACAATCAAGTGCCAATCCATGTTCAAAGACCAGCTTGTCATGATCCACATCGATGCTGCCGTCATTAAAAAGCCGACGAAAATAACGACGCGCGGATCCACCTTGCCGCCAATTTTCCCCGCGATGAACATTGCGAACACGATGCCGACACCTCTAGGCGCCAACAATATGCCGGTATCATATACCGAATAGCCATAGAGATTCTGTAGCATTGGGGGCAGCAACGCGAAAATGCCGAACATCATCATGCCAACCAACAGCATCATATTCAGTGAGATAAAAAAGTTCCGATCCGTGACCAAAAGCCGTTCAAACATCGGGCGATTGGTCGTTAATTGATGCATCGCAAACATCCAGAGCGCCGCCAGGACAACCATCAGCTCAATGATGATTTCCCAACTTTGCAACCAATCTTCCTGTTGGCCGCGATCCAACAGCAATTGCAAGGTGGCTAGGCCTATGGCGAGCATTGCAAAACCAAAACGGTCTAGCTCGCGGCGATTGACGGGGCGCGAAGGCAGCAACCACCATAATAGGGCCAGCGTCGGAATGCCGATTGGCAGGTTAATGTAAAACACCCAGCGCCAGTTGTAATTCTCGGTCAGCCAGCCGCCAATCATCGGGCCTAATATTGGTGCAATCATGATGCCCATGCCCCAGATGGACATCGCACGTGGTGCCTCCGACGGTTTATTAATATCCAGCATGATCGTTTGGGAAAGCGGGCCAATGAATGCCGCGCACACACCTTGAAAAATACGGAAAGCGACCATCTCTGTCAGGCTTGTCGCAATGCCGCACAGCATGGATGCGAGAATGAACCCGGCAACCGCACCCAGAAACAAATTGCGTGAACCGATCCTGTCGGCAAGCCAACCCGTGATGGGCATGGCCACTGCGCTGGCGACGATGTAGCTTGTTAGGACCCACGTGATGGTGTCCATCGTCGCACCAAGACTTGTCTGCATGTGCGGGATGGCGACGTTGGCAATCGTCGAGTCCAGAATCTGGATAATCGTTGCGCCCATGACGGCAAGCGTCAGCAGCGCCTTGTTTTTGACCGGATAGGCCGGCTGATCGAGCGGATTACTTATTTGTGTCGATGCGGACATGGGCCGACAATCCTGCAATCATTGCACGCTTCGGCTTGTCGGTAATCGATATCCGTACAGGGACGCGCTGCGTTACCTTGACCCAATTGCCATTGGCATTTTGCGCCGGAAGGACAGAAAATTCTGACCCAGTGCCAGCGCCAATGCTTGATACCTTACCGCGGACCTTTAGGTCCGGATATGCGTCAAATGTAATTTCAGCGGGCTGTCCGACGCGCATATGCGCAAGATCGGTTTCCTTGAAATTGGCTTCAATCCAGCTTTTGTTGCTGGCGACAATCGTCACGCCGGGCAATCCCTGCACCATCATTTGGCCAGGCTGCAAACGATCGGCTTGGCTGATGATGCCCGCGACCGGCGCGCGCACTTCCGTGCGTGAAAGGTTAAGCATCGCTTGATCGCGTTGTGCTTGGCCTGCCTTAATGGCTGGATTTATCCCCGGTGCTGCTGATCCCGTCGCGAGTGCGGCGCGCGCCTTGGTCGCACCAGCCTGAGCAGAAGCAACGCGGCTGCGCGCATTGGACAAGGCATGCTCTGCGGCCTGCAACCTTGCACGCGTGGTAAAGCCAGCCTGCATCAGAGTGGATTGCCGCTGATATTCCTTTTCATAAAAAGCGACATCTTCACGTGCACTGTCTATATCGATACCCGTGGTTTGAAATTCGGTCTCGAGCGCCGAAACGCGCACTTGGGCGGCGGCAATGGCTGCGTCGGCTTGCTCTATGGCGATACGATACGGCTCTGGATCAATCCGGAACAACAGGTCGCCTTCGTTCACCACGTCATTTTCATGGACGGCAACATCAATTATCCGCCCGCCAACTTCGGCTGAGATGGATACCTTGTCTTGTTGGACATAAGCATTGTCGGTCGACACATAATGGTCGTTGGCAATGTAATATGCGGTCGCGCCACCAACGAGCAGCAACGGGACCGAAGCCATTAACGCCAATCGGCCAAAGCGCCGCGACTTTGTCTTCGTTGTCCCAGCATCAATTTTGGGGTCAGCCTCAGCCATGCGACACCTCATGCGGTTTACGGGTTAAGTTTGCACGAATGACGTTCAACATCGCTTCCAATTCTGCTCGTTGCGTTAAGTCCAAGCCGGCCAATGCATCATCAAACAATGCGAGTGCGGTTGGTCGCAGAGCTTCAATTTTTTGTTCGCCTTCTGCTGTTAAGTGCAGCCGCCACGTTCGGCGGTCATTGGGGTCCGCACGGCGTTCGACGAGCCCCGCATCTTGCAGACGGTCCACCATTCTTCCGAGCGTGATGGGTTCGACATCAAGCATATCGGCCATGGTAACCTGCGCACTTCCGTCGAAGCGCTTCAGCAGCGCCAGCACCCGCCATTGCGGCCGTGTCACGCCAACGGCGCGGGCACGTTCGTCGAAAGAACGCCGCAGCAAGCGTGCCGCATCACCCAATAGAAAGCCTAAATCATCGCTCATGCCGTCGATATAATAGCTATGCTTATTATATGCAATAATTTTTGGGTGCGGCGCACAAAATATGGAAAACACTTTCCCGATTGGTCAGCGCGTGCCAAACCAGAAGTATCCACTGACGACAGAAGAACGACCTAACATATGATTGAATCCAACAGCTTCCATACAGACGACGGCATTGAAATTGCCTGGCGTGAGATGGGGCAGGGGCGGCCCTTACTGCTCATCCATGGGTTCATGTCCGAGGCCGACACCAATTGGATCAAATACGGTCATGCGGCGGCTTTGGCGGACGCAGGGTATCGCGTTATCATGCCTGACCTACGTGCCCATGGTCTCAGCGGTAAGCCGCATGCGCCAAGCTGTTACCCCGCCGATATCCTCGCGGATGACCAATTCGCATTACTCGCGCATTTGGGGATCGAAGATTATGACCTTGGCGGTTATTCGTTGGGCGGGCGAACCGTGGCGCGGATGTTGGCGCGCGGCGCGCAGCCGGGGAAGGCAATCATTTCCGGAATGGGGCTACAAGGGCTGACGCAAACCGGAAATCGCGGCGCGCATTTTCGTGAGGTCTTCGACAATTTGGGGCACCATGAAAAAGGGACGGCAGCGTGGATGGCCGAGGCATTTCTCAAGACAACGGGCGGCGACCCATTGGCGTTGCGCAATATATTGGAGACCTTTGTCGACACCAGCGAAGCCGAGATTGCCAGCTGGGAGCTGCCGGTGGGCATAGTGTGTGGCGAGCAAGATGATGACAACGGGTCTGCCGCCGCTCTTGCTGGGCTCCTTCGCCACGGGAAGCTGTTCACGGTACCCGGCAACCACATGAGTGCAGTCGTGAAGCCTGAACTGGGTCAGGCGTTTGTTGCTGCTTTAACGGCAGATTTCTGATCATGGTTCCTCCATTTGATATCCAGCCCATTTTGACCGGCACAAAAGTAGTTTTGCGGCCATTGGTTGAGGCTGACTATGACGCGCTATTTGCCGTTGCGTCTGATCCCGATATCTGGGCGATGCATCCATTTCGTAACCGATACAAAAGCGAGGTTTTTATCCCGTTTTTTGCGGATGCAATCAAATCCCGAGGCGCATTTGCAATTATTGATAGGGATTCCGGCGATATGATCGGCGGTACGCGTTTTGCGAACTATGTTGCTGATACCAACGAAATTGAAATAGGCTGGACCTTTTTTGGCACGGCCTATTGGCGAAGTGGCGCGAACCGTGAAGTAAAGGCGCTCATGCTGCGCTATATTTTTGAATTTGTGCGAACAGTCGTATTCCAGATTGGAGCGCACAATTTCCGGTCCCGAACAGCGGTTGAACGGCTTGGGGGCAGGTGTGTGGATACGCATAAGCGCGAACATGACGGGCAATTGCATGATTACACGACCTATCATTTGACGCGCGAAGATGCCTTGCGCGGCGTGCTGGCGGACGCTCTGACGTAGTGCACGGTGAAAGCGTTCTTGAACGACGATTCTGGCGATATTGGCTGGCGGGCATTTTGTTGTTAGCGGCACAAATCGTGGTGAACGTTTGGCTCGTGACTGACGTTGCACCATTCGGAATCAGTGACCATCAGGCTGCGGGTTCTGCCATCCGTGTCGATGCTATTCAGGCATCATGGAAGGCCTCCGCCTTAATGATACTCGCTATTTTTAGCATGATGTTGGATTGTCTTTTTATTGGCGTTTACTCTTGGGGCGCTTTCGCAGGCGGGCGGTTATTTGCGTCATCGCATAGGGCTTTGTTGTCCCGCCTTGGAAAGGTCATCGTGATAACCGCAGTGGGTTTCTGCGCCGCAGATTATGCAGAAACAATCAGCCAACTCGTCCAAGCCATTCGCGGGCAGGGCAGTGATAGTCTTGCCTATGTTGCCGCAACTATGCGGCCCTTAAAAACGGTACTGTTCCTTGTTACGTTTTTTGGTCTGCTGATGGCATTATACATTCGACGAACAACGTGCCGCACGGGTTGACGCCGCTGCATGAAAGTTTCACCATCCGGTTATATTGTTTTCCGGGAAACCTTCATGAAAAATCTTGTATCGATTGCCGCACTGGCATTTGCCTCACTTTCCACTCCAACCGTCGTCATGGCACAGGATTCCGCCACGGCGTCATCCGCACCGACTGTGGCTGAGGCAGATGCCTTCGTCGCCGCTGCGGAAAAGGATCTTTTCGATTTTTCGATTGAGGGCGGACGTGTTGCGTGGATTAACGCGACCCATATTACGGACGACACCGATGCACTTGCCGCCCGTTACGGCGAAATTGGAACTGAAAAATCTGTCCGTTACGCGTTGGACGAGATCGGAAGAGCGTCGTGT
>CALDKP010000288.1 GCA_937898535.1 uncultured Sphingomonadales bacterium
CCGCCATCAATCCTGTCATAAAATCCTCATTCGTCAGGTGAATTTTGTTGCCGCTGCTTTAGTCCATTTTCATGGGCGTTGGCCAGCGCTGCGTTTAATTGGGCACCAGTCACCAATCCCAGCCCAATAAGATAGAAGAAAATGAGCGCCACCATAACACCCGCAAGGCTGCCATATGTTAGGTCATAATTGCTGACGCTCGACAGAAACACCGGCAAAAGCGCCGTGAGGCCAAGCCACCACATGCTCACCAAGGCTGGCCCGGGCCATTTGGGAAATGCGGATGACCGATATTTGGACGGGGTTAGCCCGACAAAAATGACATAGATTGCGACGAACAATGTGATGAATGGAATGATACGCCCCCACGCGAAATAGCCGGAAACCATCTGCGCGGTGGGAATATATCGGTACACCAGGTCCTCAACCGCGGTCACCACAACCTGCGCCGAAAAGGCAATCATCGCCAGAATAACCGACGCGATGATCGCGCCGAGCGAACCCAATCGATAATGCCAGAACGCTCGGCTGGGTGCCGCACCATAAGACCGATGGAGCACGTCGCGAAAGGTTTCGATCAGGCTGGCCGCAGTCCAAAGGCTAACCGCTGCACTGAGCCATAGCAACGGCCCCGAACGCGCGGTCATGGCGGACTCGATGGGTTCTTTAAGCGCGACAGCAACACTGGGTGGGACAGTCGTGAAAAACGCTTCAATCAAGGCTAGGCCGGACTCGGTTTGTCCAAGTGCCCCAGCGATGGCCGCGGCGACAACGCAGAATGCAAAAAGCGATACCAACGACAGATATGCGAAATTGCCCGCGTGAATGAAGCCGTCGCTATACACACCAACGGCAACACGCTTGGTCACTTCCACAACCTGACCCGTCAGCCCAAGGTGCGCAAACCATGTCGCTTCACTTTCATCGGCATGTGCCGTCGCCGGAAGATGTGCCCGTGCCTCCGGTGACAGAGGCGAAATTTCAGACACTAAGATTGTCCCGGACACTGCTGTCCGAGAGAACACCAGCAAGACGCGCCAGTTCCGTTGGGTCTGATGGCAAGTGAATCATCAGCGTGACCAACTGGTCGCCGCGTGCACCCGATTTGGTTGTGAAGCCCCTGCCCTTTATCCGCAGAACGGCACCGGAATTGGTACGCGGTGGAACGGTGAGCATGACTGCGCCATCGACGGTCGGAACCTTCACCTTGCCGCCATCGACGGCTTCTTTGATCGAGATCGGCAGGTCAATCCGGATATGGTCACCGTCGCGCGTCAGATCAGGATGCTTACCAAGCTTCAGCGTGACCATGGCATCGCCATGGCCACCAGGCCCTGGCTGACCACGCCCCGGAATGCGGATCTGTTGTCCGGCAACAAGGCCAGCAGGCAGTTTGAACTCAACGGTCTTGCCATCGCCGAGCGTAATGCGCTGCGGCGCAAGCGTCGCCGCGTCGGTGAAGGACACCAAATGTTCGTACGCAATAT
>CALDKP010000289.1 GCA_937898535.1 uncultured Sphingomonadales bacterium
GCTCTTCCGATCTCGCCATGTCAATCAGGCCTTCGTCGGTCATGTCTTTCAACAACGCCTTGAGCGCGATCTTTTCATGCCCGCGCAAGCCAAACTCCCGCGCAATCTCTCGCTTTCCCGCAGGGTCGTTGGACGATTGGATAAAGGCGAGTATCTGTTCGCGGCTCGGGAGGCCTTCAAACTGGACTTTTTTGATCGTCATGAGCCACTTCCATTTTGGTTCGCACGAAGACACGAAGACACAGAAGACGGTCGGTCGTTCAACAAGCGTTTTATTCCATCTTTGAACATGGGGGTGCCAAAATTGATAACGAACCCATGGGTTAAATTGGTCAGGCGAAGATAGGTGATTACTTGCTTCGCATGAACTGGCAGTGTTTTTTCTACCGATTTGATCTCAAGAATTATGCGTTTTTCGACCAATAAATCGACACGAAATGCTGCGGGCAGATGAACTTGCTCATATTGGATATCGATCGGCACTTGCTGGTCAACAACCAACCCGATGTCCTCCAGCTTGGCTGCCAAAATTGTCTCATACGCACTTTCAAGCAATCCGGGGCCGATATCCTTGTGAAGCTTGAAAGCCGTATCGACAATGAGAGAGCAGATGCGTTCAATTTCCATTCTACCCTCTTCGTGCCTTTGTGCCTTCGTGCGAAACCCTTAATAAGTCCGGCCAATAAGTATTCGTTCCACTGCGGGTTCGCCGGTAAAAAAGCATGCGCCGTCGACAGCCGCCGCATCAATTGGGCTATTCCGCATTGTCAGCTTAAGCGCCTTTAACTGCTCAACGATTTTATCGAGTGCAGCGCCGGTTGGGCGTGCCCACTGAACCTCTACCCAGCCAGCAAACTTGGCCTCGTCGCCAGCAAAGTGCGCGGCAAGGTCGGTGACGTCACTGCGGATGTTGGCATCAAGCCGTTCTTTTGCTTCTGCGTATAAGGTGGACTGGATATCCTCAAGCAAGCCAGCGGCCGCCGCAACAAATTCGCCACGCGGGGTGAATGCAGTCGCAAGCTTGCCGTCGTCCTTATACAGGCGATCACGGCGCAAAACCGCGGCTTTGCCCTCGCCCACATCGCGTGGGCCCACTTCAACGATGATTGGCGCGCCCTTTTTAACCCAAGACCAACGTTTGTTCGATGCCTTCGCCGCTTTGGTATCCAGCAGGACGCGCAATGGTTCGCCAAAAGCACTCAGCGCGAGCAATTCGAGCCGCAGGGTGCGGCAATATTCCAACACGGCTTCGTCTTCGTCATTGTCACGCAACATCGGTATAATTACGATTTGGTGTGGGGCGATTTGCGGCGGGCAGCGCAAGCCATCATCGTCGCCATGCGTCATGATAACGCCGCCAATCATCCGCGTTGAAACACCCCAGCTAGTGGTGTGCGCAAATTGTTGGCTGCCTTCGCTATCTTGATATTTAATGCCTGACGCTTCGGCAAAACCGGTGCCCAGATAATGCGATGTTCCCGCTTGCAGCGCTTTGCCATCCTGCATCATTGCTTCGATGCTATATGTTGCGACAGCGCCCGGAAAACGTTCATTCTCTGGCTTCTCGCCGGCCACCACCGGCATAGCCAACGGGCCCTCGGCGAAGGCACGATACATTTCAAGCGCGCGCATGGTTTCCTGCATCGCATCCGCGCGATCGGCGTGGGCGGTGTGCCCTTCCTGCCATAGAAACTCACTGGTGCGTAGGAACATGCGTGTGCGCATTTCCCAGCGGACAACATTTGCCCATTGGTTGACCATCAACGGCAAATCACGCCAGCTTTGAACCCATCGGCTCATCGCCGCGCCGATCACGGTTTCCGACGTTGGACGCACGACCAGTGGCTCTTCCAACTTGGAATCCGGATCCGGGATCAACTTGCCTTTGCCATCTCCAATCAAGCGGTGGTGCGTGACAACGGCCATTTCCTTGGCAAAACCCTCCACATGGTCGGCTTCTTTTTCAAAAAATGACAAGGGAATGAACAACGGGAAATAACAATTTTCCACGCCCGCAGCT
>CALDKP010000290.1 GCA_937898535.1 uncultured Sphingomonadales bacterium
AGCAATTGACGCGGATTAAGTCGGAAAACAACCAACCGCAGGGCATTGCCGTGCGCCGCATGCCACCATTGCTATACGGGAACGCACATCCTTATGGCGGGCCACAAACGGGTAGCGGCTATGCCGAAACGGTTGCAGCCATCACGCGTACCGACATCGCCAATTTCCACCAGTCATGGATACATCCGGCAAAAGCGAAAATCTTTGTCGTCGGTGATACTACGCTGAAAGAAATCAAGCCGATGTTGGAACAGCGCTTTGGCAAGTGGAAACCAAAAGCAACCGCTGCGCCTGCCAAGAATTTCTCGGCCGCTATTCCCACGCCCGAATCGAAAATCTTGCTGATTGACCGGCCAAATTCGCCGCAGTCACTGGTTCTTGCCGGCGTCGTGCTGGATGCAAAGGGATCGGATGATTTGCTGACCTTGCGCGCAGCGAACGAGGTTTTTGGCGGTGACTTCCTGTCGCGAATCAATATGGACCTACGCGAAACCAAGGGTTGGTCTTATGGGGTGCGTAGCCAAGTAAATGGCGCGGAAGACCGCGTGCCATTTTATATGTTTGCGCCTGTTCAAACCAATCAGACAGGGCCATCGGTCAAGGTTTTGATGGACCAGTTAAAGGACTTTAACGGTGCCAAGCCGGTTACTGCGGAAGAACTGGAAAAGACCATCAAGGGCAATGTCCTTGAACTGCCGGGCAGCTATGAACAGTCGTCCGCGGTTCTGGGGCAGATGCAGGCCGATCGTTTGTACAAGCGCTCATTTGATTATGCCGAAACACTGGCAGGCAAATATAACGCCCTGACTGCCAAGGCATTGAACGATGAAATGCGCGCAAAGGTTGATCCGTCCAAAATCACATGGCTGGTCGTGGGCGATGCAGCCAAGGTGAAGCCACAGCTTGAAGCACTTGGATTGCCAATTGAAATGGTGACCGAAGCTGCTAACACTATTGCAAGTAAAACAACCAAGTAAGGAGCGAGAATATGGCAGCAGTTGATGGTCAATGGGACGTAACAATCAAAAGCCCAATGGGTGACCAAAAGGCCGTTTTGACCGTCAACAGCGACGGCGGCAGCTTTTCGGGCAACATGTCGGGCGGCCTTGGTGCAATGGACATCGCCAATGGCACCGTTGATGGTGATACGTTGAGCTGGGGCATGGACATCACTGTTCCAATGCCAATGCATCTCGATGCAACAGCAACCGTTTCGGGCGACGCCATCACCGGTGAAGTAAAGGCTGGTGCCTTTGGTTCGATGGGCCTTTCGGGCACACGTAAGTAAATTACAATCCGGGCCGGTCTCCGTCCCCGAATTGAGACAAATGGCCGTCTGCCTTATGGGGTGGGCGGCCTTGTTCTATTGTGGCTGAGTGCTACTGTGTTGATTGATGGCGTTTCTCCCGAATCGCGCAACACGCTTGGAACTATGATATGAACCAGATTGCATCCGCAGCGCAGCTTCGTATGTCGTTATTGCGCTGGGCGTTGTTTGTTATTCCGCTCACAATGTTTCTTGGTTTTCTCTCCGGCACCATGTCAGGGTCAACCGCCGACAACGCTTGGTATCAAACCTTGATTAAACCAGATATTCAGCCACCGGGCTGGGTGTTCGGTGTGGTTTGGCCAACATTATATTTGTTGATGGGCCTTGCCTTTTCGATGGTGCTCCATGCGCGCGGCGCGCGGTTCCGCAATATGGCGATTGGCCTGTTCCTGTGCCAATTTGTAATCAACCTCAGTTGGTCGCCGATATTTTTTGGCCAGCATAAAGTGACGGCCGCGTTTTTCATCATCATCGCTATGTTGGGTGTGGCTATTGCTACAACCTTCGCATTTGCGCAGGTTCGCAAGGCTGCCGCGTGGTTGATGGTGCCTTATTTGGTGTGGATCAGCTTCGCATCGATACTGAATTTTCAGATCGATCAGTTGAATCCTGATGCAGAAAGCCTTTACGTGCCCGCCACGAGTTCCCAGATAGGCAATGGCGGTTAACCTCCCGACCGCAATGGAGTGAATGACATGCAAAGCGAAAAGCGCATTTTTGATGATTTGGCCAAGGTACTGAATGGCGTTGCCGGAACCGTTGCCGGCATGGGCCGCGAAGCCGAAGCGAGCATGCGTGAACGTGCCCGCGAATGGGCGAGCGGTCTTGACCTCGTGTCGCGTGAAGAATTTGACGCGGTGAAAACACTCGCCGCAAATGCCCGCGCCGAAGCCGATGCGCTTGGTAAACGGGTGACTGCGTTGGAAGCCGCGCTTCAGGCAAAAGGTGGCGCTACGCCCGCAAAGGCCAAGCCATCCAAATAAGTCCATAATCCGTCCGATTTGAACTTTTCCACAGTCGGCCCACAGGCTTGTGTTGCGCATCGTCGCAACCCCCTTGCGCGCGAGTCAGTCAAGAGGCAGACTCGCTATCATCACGGCAGGCGCAATATTATGCACGACGCAGACGAACAATATGAGCAATTCGAACGGGACGAATCCGCGCCCGTAGACATGCTCGCCGCTTTGTTCGAAGCGCGTGGCTGGTCTTTCGAGCTTGAGGGCGAAGACGAAATTACCGCCGAGTATAAGGGCAGCTGGGCAAGCTATCAGATCCGCGCGATCTGGCGTGAAGATGACAATGCGCTTCAGCTTATCATTCTGCCTGATATCACCGTACCAGTGGACAAGCGCGCGAGCGTTTACACCGCGCTTGGCCTCATCAATGAACAATTGTGGCTTGGCCATTTCGACATGTGGTCCGCGAACGGCATATTGTTGTTCCGCCATGGCAGTTTGATGGCGTCCAATGGGTTGTTGGGTGTGGATCAGGCACAAACCATCATCGACGTCGCGATTGACGAATGCGAACGTTTCTACCCTGTGTTCCAGTTCATCATCTGGGGTGACAAATCGCCCGAGGAAGCCATCGCCAGCGCGCTCATAGATACGCACGGCGAAGCATAACGTCAGGCCGCGTCTTCGCGCTTGGCCTTAATCAGATAGTGCATATGGCCCATGGCGATCGGCTTATCCCGATCGTCCTGCCACGCGCGGGCTTCGACATTGGCCATCGTGCGGCCAAGGCGGGTCACTTCGCCCATAGCATAGGTCATCTGGCTGAGCCCGCCGCGCATGAAATCGACCGTGACATTGACTTGCTTGATAGCGGAATCGCTACCCTTGGCCTGTAACGCACGGTGAACCGCGGCGATGGCTGCGATTTCGAGCAATCCAGATATGGCGCCACCATGCAGATACCCGGGACGGCCCTGCACGCGGTCGGCAAAGGGCATGCCGATAACGGGCACACCGTCGATTTCGTCGACAATCGTCATATCCAAGGCTTGGGCATAAGGCGGAAGAGGATATAGGCTATCGGTCATGATACGCGGTCTCCGATACGGATGAATGTGCCGCTTGCATGGGCCAATGGTTCGTCCGGATTGCCATTATGGGCAAAGCCCCGAACAAAGCCGATGCTGTTGGTCAAATGATAGCAAATGCCACGGCCATATACGCGCTCACCCGAAGGCGACGGACGGAGATAGTCGATCCGCAGGTCCATCGTCACTTGCGGCCGGAACTCACCCAGCTTCGTCCAAATCGACATGCTGGTGGCATTGTCCATCAGGCTGATGATCAC
>CALDKP010000291.1 GCA_937898535.1 uncultured Sphingomonadales bacterium
CAAATTATTTGCGGCTGGACAGGCGGGCGAACGTTTTGCCGTCCGCAACTCCGGCGCGCATGTCGTGGTCGAAGGATGCGGATCAAACGGTCTCGAATATATGACCGGGGGCATGGCCGTCATCCTGGGCAAGGTTGGCAGCAACTTTGGAGCAGGGATGACCGGCGGCATGGCATTTGTGCTCGACACCGAAGGCGATTTTGCAAAGATGGCGAACCCCGACAGCATTGTCTGGCAACGGCTCGACAGCGCCTATTGGGAAGACCAGCTGAAGTCGCTGATCACCGCGCATGCCCAAGCCACGGACAGCGCATGGTCGCAATCATTGCTGGAAGATTGGGACCGCAGGCGCGGTGAATTCTGGCAAATATGCCCGAAGGAAATGCTGACCCGCTTAAGCCAGCCGCTTTCCGACCATGAGGTGCTGGAAGCTGCGGAATAGGTGGCGGCTGACATTGCCAAAGCGCCTTGCAATGGCGTAATGCTTGGCAATGTCGTCCGCAGAACCCCAGACCCCAGCCGGTTTCCCGTCCGAGGCGGAGGCAGATGCGCGGCTGACGGCGGACCGTTTTGACATCATCGCGCTGATTGCCAAAGCCGACCGACGGCGCGAGGCCGGTGACCGCCGCGCCGCGAACGCCTATTACAGCGCCGCCATTCGCACCGCCGCCGTCCGGCCATCTTCCGACCCGGCCGTCGCCACCGAAATCGCGCGCGCAAACGTCGCGGTCACATGGCTGGCGGACCTGTTCCGTCAAACGCTGATCGATGGCATGCGCGCCGCAGGCTTTACCCGCGAACAACAGCATCCACGTTTTCGCCAATCGCTCGATATGATGTTTGGCGATGTGCAACGACCTGCGGAATATCGGCAGTTTCCGCAAAAGCCGATGGCGCATTATTACCCCGATATGGCGCATGTCGAATTTGCCGACACCAACGCGTGGGACTGGGTGGCACAGCTGGAGGCTGCATTTCCCGACATGCAGCGCGAGGCGCTGGCCTTGCTGGCGCAGCATGACGGGTTCCAGCCATATATGAAAATGGCCAACGCCCGGCCGCAGCAGGACCATCATGGCTTGTTGGAAAATTCGGACTGGAGCACGTTGCATCTCTGGCAAAATGGCGCGGCGGTGGACGAACATATCGCGCGTTGCCCCAACATCTTTCGCGCCGTGAAGGACCATGTGCCGCTATGCCACATTGGTCCGCGCGCGCCGTCGGTCATGCTTTCGCTTTTGCGGCCCGGCGCGAAAATCCCGCCGCATAGCGGCATGTTGAACAGCCGCTTTATCTGCCATTTGCCTTTGGTCGTTCCGCCCGATTGCGGCTTTCGCGTTGGCGGCTCGACGATTGAATGGCAGGAAGGCAAAGTCATCGCCTTTGACGACAGTGTCGAGCATGAGGCGTGGAACAACAGCGCCTATGACCGGCTGGTGCTGATATTCGATATCTGGCGGCCCGAGCTTTCACAAAGCGAGCGCGATCAAATCACCGCGATGTTCGCTATCGTCGACAATTACCGCTGATCAAGCAGCCACCGGCCTTGGGCGCAGAGGACTTGCTTAAGGGTCTGGTCAATTGCGTTCGCCCCTGCTTTAGTCAGCACACTGTTATTTCGAGGAGACGCCCTATGCGCAAATTATTACTCGCTGGTTCGATTTTGGCCCTTGCCGTTCCGGCGCATGCCGACGCCAATGGCGACCTTGTCACGCTGGTGAATGATGTCTGGGCGGCTTCGTTGAAGGAACAGCCGGTCTATGCCAGCGCATTGGGCGTAAACGATTATGCATCGGAACTTGGCGACTACACTTTGGCCGCACAGGACCGCCGGGCAGCCGATGCCGCGAAGTTTCTCACCCGGCTAAATGCCATTCCTTCCGATTCGTTGAATGCCGCATCAAAGGTGGAGGCGGGCATATTACGCCGCGCGCTGAACTCGACAATCGAGGGCAATAGTTTCGGGCAACGCGCGATCAATTTCACGACCTATTCCAGCTGGCATCAGCAACTTGCCGGCATGGCGCAAAATCTGCCGTTTCGCACCAAGGCGGATTTTGAAAGCTACAATGCGCGGCTCGCGCAATATGCGCGGGTGAATGATGAAAATATCGCGGTGGCCAATGTCGCGATCAAGGGCAAATATACCCAGCCCTGCGTGACGCTAAAGGGCTTTGAAGGAACGATCAGCGGGCTGATTACGACCGACGTGAATACATCGCGCTTCTACGAACCATATGCGAAAAAGCGCCCCGCGGGCATTTCCGAAGCGGACTTTGCAAGCCTTGCCAAGGCGGCCGAAACCACGATCCGCACGGTCATCCACCCCGCGCTGAACAAACAACTCGCCTGGTATACCGCAAGCTATAAGCCAGCGTGCGCCACAGCACCCGGCGTGTCTGCGCAGCCGGGCGGTGACACATATTACGCATTCCGGGTGCGTGAAGAAACAACGACGTCCCTGACCGCAGAGCAAATTCACCAAATTGGCCTGAACGAAGTGGCGCGCATTCGCGCCGAAATGGTCGAGGTCGCATCAAAGGCGGGATATCCAAGCCGCGAGGCGTTTATCCAACATTTGCGGACCGACCCGCAATATTACGCCAAAACGCCCGAAGAGCTGATGGAAAAGGTCGCGCGGGTGACCAAGATCATCGATGGGAAAATGCCCAGCCTGTTCGGCCGCCTGCCCCGCCTGCCTTACGGCATAAAGGAAATTCCGGCGGAAACGGCCGAAGGCACCACGACGGCTTACTATAATCCGGGTTCGCCTCAAGTCGGCATCTCCGGAACCTATTTCGTCAACACGTCGAAATTGAGTCAGCGCCCGTTCTGGGAAATTCCGGCCTTGTCCGTGCATGAAGCGGTCCCCGGGCATCACAACCAAATCGCGTTGCAGCAAGAATTGCCCTTGTCGGACTTCCGCAAATATGGCGCGTCCTTCACCGCCTTTACCGAAGGCTGGGGCCTCTATTCCGAACGGTTGGGCATCGAAATGGGCCTATATGATACGCCCGCCAAAGACATGGGACGGCTGTCCTATGAAATGTGGCGCGCATGCCGCTTGGTCGTCGACACCGGCATTCATGCCAAGGGTTGGAGCAAGCAGCAGGCGATCGACTTCATGACCGACAACAGCGCGCTGTCGGCCGCCAATATCGAAGCCGAGGTCAACCGCTACATCAGCTGGCCCGGTCAGGCACTGGCGTATAAATTGGGCGAGCTGAAGATCCGTGAATTGCGGACCATGGCCACCAAGGAGCTTGGACCGAAATTCAACCTTGCGGCGTTCCACGATGCGGTATTGGGCCAAGGCTCAGTCCCGCTCGATGTGTTGGAGCAGCAAATTAAGGATTGGGTCGCCGCAGAAAAAGCGAAGGGCTAGACCCGCTTATTTCGGCTCAGGGAGCGGCTCTGCTTCGGCAGATGCCGCTTCCTTGGCATCCAGTTCAGCCTGCAACTTTGCCTCGCGTTCGGCGCGGCCCTTTTCAAATTCGGTCACGCGTGCTTCGACTTCAGCAGCCTCTGCATCGATGCCCGCCATGCGCTTGGCGCGTTCGGCGGCGATCAGACGGCCAAAGACAAGGCCGGGGTCTTGCGCTTTTTCGGCATAGGCGCGGTCAATTTCGCGCAAGCCACATCCGGTAAAGCCGCCAGCCCCCGATGCCGAGCACATCATCGTGCCGCTGCCGCCCACATATTCGTAGGATTTAATCCGTTCGGATATCGCCTGATTGCGCGAGTCATTGGGGTCACCACGCAAGGACGATGGAATGCGGTACCGGTCCGCCTCCCCCATCCGCGCGCAGACGACGATTTCGTCGCCTTGGCTTTCGGGGCATTTGTCGTCGCCATAGATGATCAACTGGTTGATTTTCTCGTCACCCGGCTGCGTGGCAGGGGCATTTTGTGCCGGGGCTTGCGCCGACAGCATGAGAGCCAAAGCGGCGACGGAAATATTGGCCATTGCGTTCACGGGATATTCTCCAAAAATCTATGCTCTGGCTTGAACGTCGCAGGCTGAATGCGCGATGAAGCTCAAATATGTTTCGACACTGCAATCGCGGTGCGGCAACCCAAGCGGACCAGCGCGCTCATGACCGGATAGGCCAATGCGCGCTCTGCGCCTTCGGCCAGCGCGGTGGCTTTATGTTCAAGCTCGTCCGCCTGAAAATCGGCAATCATCGCCGACAATTCGGGATCGCTGTCACCGATTTCTTCAAGCTGCTCGCTATAATGGCGGTCAATTTCGGTTTCGATCGCCACGGTGCACGCCATTGCTGCCTCCGGGCTGATCGCGGCAGATACCGCGCCAAGGGCAAAACCGGCGGCGTTCCAAATCGGGTATAGAGCGGTTGGACGCACGCCGCGTTCGGCTATCATCTTGTCAAAGGCGCTGAGGTGGCGTTCCTCTTGCTCGGCCATATGCGCAATGCTGCGCGCGGCCGGCGTCCGGTCGCCCATCACCGCAAGCTGGCCGGCGTAAATGCGTTTCGCACCAAATTCGCCCGCTTGATTCACGCGAATCATCCGGTCGATTGCGGCTTTACGCTGCGGTGCGGTTTTTAAGGTTTCTGGTTGCGCCATGTCATACCCAAGATGGCCACTGCACCGCCCAACGACAAGAGGAAATTATAGCCCGCAAGCGAAATGCCGAACAAAGTCCATGGTGCAACGTCACAGCGGACCAACGGCGCGTTCATGATCGATTTGATCAACGCATCCCCGCTGCCCGAAATCGTCGCGGTGCAGGCGGTCAGCCCTTCCCACCAGCCATATTCGACGCCAGCATGAAAGCCCGCGATGCCGCCGCTGGTCGCAATGGCCAATGCCGCCAGGGCCACCAATGTTTTGCGAAAGGCACGGTTGCCGACGCCAAAGGCAATGAACGCAATCGCGACCGCGGCGAAATGCGGATAACGCTGCCACCAGCACATTTCGCACGGGAACAGCCCGCCAATATATTGCGAGCCATATGCCCCCCCGAGCAATGCTGCGGGTAACAGGAATGCGAGCCAATGGGCCTTGTCAAATTTCGACGTCATGTACGCACTGCACTCCGCATCATTGTCATCCTGAACTTGTTTCAGGATCTTACTTCAGCACCGTCAAGAAAGTAAGATGCTGAAACAAGTTCAGCATGACGGAGTTGGTAAGATCAACCGCCCTCACTCAATTCTGCGCCCTGCCCTTTACGGGCTTTGCGGCAAGCTTCATCGTTTTGGATCCAAGCCGCTGCAAGGTTTCCATCGCGTAATACAATTGGAAATCGTCAATGCCCTTGGCCTTCAACTGTTCGGCCGTCATGGCAAAACGTGGATCGTCGATGCGGTCTTCTTCAAGGTCTTTGCTGTTGTCTTTCAATTCATTGACCAAGTGACGACGCAAATCGGATTCGCGCACGGAAACCCGCTTTTTATAATCGGGATCGGACAATTGCGGCACGCGGATATCGGGCTTGATGCCGCCTTCCTGCACCGAACGGCCCGATGGCAAATGGTAGCGCGCAACGGTCAGGCGAAGGCCCGTGTCCCGCGTCAACGGCAGGACATTCTGCACCGAACCTTTGCCGAAACTGCGCTCGCCCATGACCAAGCCACGATGATGGTCTTGCAATGCGCCAGCGACAATCTCGGATGCCGATGCAGAGCCCGCATCGACCAGAACGATGATCGGCGCGCCGCCGGTGACATCGCCCGGAACGGCACGTTCGGCCCACCAACGTTGGATGTCGCTTTTGTCACGGCCGCGTTCGGAAACAATCTCGCCACCCGAAAGAAATGCGTCGGACACGGAAACGGCTTCGTCCAATATGCCACCAGGGTTGGACCGCAGATCGACGATGTAACCCAGCGGATTTCCGCCAAGCGTTTTCTTTATGCCGGACACAGCAGCGACGACGTCCGCACCGGTTTGTTCGGAGAAACCGGTAATCGAAATAACGCCAATGCGGTTTTTCACTTCCCACCGCACGGGTTTCAAATCAATGACCGCGCGTGTTATCGTCACGTCGAAGGGCGCATCGCGACCCGGGCGGTAGATGGTGAGCTTGATCGATGTACCCGGCGCACCGCGCATCGCTTCGACAGCTTCGTCGAGCGTTCCGCCAAGGATTAACTTGCCGTCCAAATGCGTGATAAAGTCGCCCGACTTGATGCCGGCCTTGTCAGCGGGTGTATCCTTGGTCGGTGCGATGACCTTCACCGCTTCATCCTCAAGCGTAACCGTCAGGCCAAGGCCGCCATATTCGCCATCAATCTGTGTTTGCAGCGAGCTGAAGTCGGATTTGTCGAGGAAGGCACTGTGCGGATCGAGGCTGGCCAGCATCCCCTGAATCGCGCCTTCCATCAATTGCTTGTCATCGACCTTGTCGACATAGCCTAATTTAACCTTGCGATAGACCGCAAGGAATTCCTCAAGCTCTTTGAAACGGTCGGCTTCCGCTTGTTGCTGCTGAACGCTTTGCGCGACCAGCACAGTCGCAGGGATCGACAGTGCCAAAACAATGGCGAGAGTCGCGGGCAGCAAACGGTTCTTCATAGACCAATCCATTTCATCATTTCATCGATGCTATATCCCGCCTTAACCCATGGCGAAAGCATGTTTACCACGAACACCATGCCGGCATCGACAAGAACGCACATAGTTCATCCCAATATCGTGGCGATATCCATCACACGGCCATTTTTGCGCAGTTCAATGCCGATTTCGGGTGCATCTGATTTGGCCGAGCCCAGCACCGCGCCTTGCATTACCGATTGCCCCTTTTTGACCTGCGTGCGGCCAAGATTTGTAATCAGGCTGTTCCAGCCACTGCCATGTTCAATAATGACGATCTGCCCATAGCTGCGATAACGGCCAGCAAAAGAAACCGTTCCTGCCGCTGGCGCGACCACACGCATATCGTCGGCAAGCGCAATCCGGACGCCGCGCTCACGATAGCCGGTGGCGTTCAGTTCATTGAATCCGGACAACAGCTTGCCCCGCGCGGGCAGGATATAGGCAGTCCCCGCAGCAGCAGCCTTGGTAGCGCGCCCGGGGCGCAGCATCGGTCCGTCCAGCGCCGCCAGTTCAGATGCCTTTTCAGCGCTCAACCGCTGGCTATCAATGCGCCCGACAATATCGCGTGACCGCTCGCCTTGCGCAATCGCCTGTTCAAATGCGATGGCCGCGTTGGCAGACAGCTCGCCCGCATTGCCACCTGCGTCGCCTTGCAGTCTGGCCAAATCTGCCTGCGCGCTTTTCAGTCGGCTGCGCGCATCACCCAGCGATTTCAACGCGCGATATTCCTGCGTCCGCAATTCGCTTTGCACCGCAATTTGCTGACGCAAGGCACTGGTGCGGCGGATAATCTCTGGCTGCACGGTCGCCATGACCGCGCGCAAATGCACATAATCTTCGCGCTGCCCGGGCTGCATCATCATCAGCACCGCCGGGCTGCCCGTCATTTGCTGAAGCGCGGCGTTCAAGCGCAGCACGGGCTCGCTCTCAACGCCAAGCTGTGCGCGCTGAAATTGTTGGCGGCGGCTAATGATGGCGACGCGGGCGGTCGCCGCTTCAATCTGCGCTTCGGCGGCGTCGATTTCAGCGGACAGCACGGCCCTTTGCGCGATCAACCGATCTTCTGTGCTTTCGGCGTTGCTTGCTTCCTGCCGCAACAGTTCGCTGCGCCGTTCTGCCAGTAGCGCTTTTTCCTTTGCATCTGGCAAGGCCTCTTGCTGCGCGCTGCTGCTTCCCAAGCTTTGCGCCATCAGGCTGCTCGCAATGGCAAAGGGCGTGAGCACCAAGAGCAAGAGAATGGACCAGAACCGCATGCTCCTATCCTTCACGATGATAGGGGTGGTTGGCAATGATCGATGTTGCACGGAACAATTGTTCGGCCAGCATCGCACGGGCCATCAAATGCGGCCATGTCGCTTTGCCAAAGGCGATCAGCCCGTCCGCGCCAGCGCGGGCTTCGTCATCAAAGCCGTCGGCAGCGCCAATGAGGAAACGCACTTCGCGCACGCCATCGTCGCGCCAGCGTTCAAGCAAGCGCGCGAGTTCGACCGAGCCGAGCTGTTCGCCCTTTTCATCCAGGATGATGGTTTTGCAGGGGCTGTCCGAATTGGGCAGATCGCCGCCCTTATCGGGCATTTCGCTGTGCCGCGTCGGCCAGCTGATCCGTTTCAGATATCGGTCGACCAGCTCCGCTTCAGCAGAGCGGCCGATTTTGCCGCGCGCGATGATGTGCAGGCGCATCGCCATCGGCGCGGACGTTCGGGCTTATTGGGCCGGAACTTCGGGCGCGTCGCCAAATGCCCACATGCGTTCCAGATTATAGAAGCTGCGGACTTCGGGACGGAACAGATGCACGATGACATCTTCGGCATCGATCAACACCCAGTCTGCCGATGGCAAACCTTCGATGCGGGCATGACGTCCGGCTTTCTTGATACGCTCGGCAAGCTTTTGCGCCATCGACGCCACCTGCCGCGATGAACGGCCAGATGCGACGACCATATGGTCGGCAATGTTGCTTTTGCCTTCAAGCGGGATGGTAACCACTTCCTGCGCCTGATCATCGTCGAGCGATTGCAGGATAAGCGCGTGGAGGGCGTCCGGGGTCAAAGTGGGTTCCTTGGACTTGGCGGCCAGATTGCCGGCAGTAGGAACGGATGCGGTGTCGATCAAGATTGCTCCTTAAAGCACAATATTTCGGGTAACGCCGTCACGCGTTCCATGTTCCTTATATCGGTGAAACCAATATGGGTCAGCACGCCGAATTGCGGTTGCTGAACGCGGATCTGGACGAAAGCGCAAAAAGACAAGCGCTGGCGTACTCCATTTTGTCCAGTGATGAAGCTGGTCCGGACGCCGGACAAACCGTCTGAACCAGGCCATTGCGGGACCCGCGACAGCACCTGCATCATAGCCGGGTCTGGCGATAACTGCAATCGGCATCAATCGCGCAATGTCGCGCCACCGTTTCCAGTGGTGAAATTGCAACAAATTGTCCGCGCCCATGATCCAGACAAAGCGGACTTTGGGATATCGCGCGACCAGTTTTTTCAGGGTTTCTGCGGTGTACACGGTGCCAAGTTCGCGCTCAATCGCGGTGGCCTTAATCGGTGTGCGCCGCGTCTGGTCCTTCGCCGATGCCAAGCGCGCGGGCAATGGTGCCATGCCTTTTTGGGGTTTCAATGGATTGCCCGGCGACACCAGCCACCAAAATTCGTCGAGGCACAGCGAATCCATTGCGAACAGGCTAATCGCCCGGTGGCCGCCATGCGCGGGATTGAACGATCCCCCCATGAGGCCAATGGTTTTCAAGGCCGGATTTGCCCGTTTCCGCGCACAACCCATTTATAGGTCGTCAGTCCTTCCAACGCGACCGGGCCGCGCGCGTGCAGCCGCCCCGTCGCAATGCCAATTTCGGCGCCCAAGCCAAATTCGCCGCCATCGGCAAATTGGGTCGAGCTGTTGTGCATCACAATCGCGCTGTCGACCTGTGCCAAAAAGCGCGCTGCGGCATCGGCATTGTTGGTGATGATCGCGTCGGTATGGTGCGATCCATGCCGGGCGATATGTTCAATCGCATCGTCAAGACCGGATACGACGCAGGCCGAGATAACCGAATCGAGATATTCGGTGTCCCAATCATCCGCATCGGCAGACACGGTGCGGGCATCCAGTTCCATCAGCACATCATCCGCGCGCACTTCGCATCCGGCGTCAATCAGCGCGCCAATCAATTCGGCAGCGGCAGGGTAATCCTGATCAATCAGCACGGTTTCAGTTGCCCCGCAAACGCCGGTGCGCCGCATCTTGGCATTGACGACAATCGCCTGCGCCATCGCCGGATCGGCGTCCTTATGGACATAGCTGTGGTTGATGCCGTCAAGATGCGCGAGCACGGGAACGCGGGCTTCATCCTGCACCCGCGCGACCAGCGATTTGCCGCCACGCGGAATGATCATGTCAATCGCACCCTGCGCGCGCAGCATTAGGCCGACCATCTCGCGGTCTTGTGTGGGCACAAGCTGCACCGCGTCGGCGGGTAATCCCGCCTCACTGATGCCAGCCAGCATCGCAGCATATATCGCGCGGTTGCTGTGCACCGCCTCACTACCGCCGCGCAGGATGACGGCGTTGCCCGAACGCAGCCCCAAGGCCGCAGCATCCGCCGTGACATTGGGCCGGCTTTCGTAAATGATGCCAAGCACGCCAATCGGCACGCGGATACGCGCCATCTGCAAACCATTGGGCTGCGTGCTGCTGTCGATGATTTGACCGACGGGGTCCGCCAGCACAGCAACCTGTTCGACCGCTGCAGCCATGGCCGTGATGCGCGCTTCGTCCAGTTTCAGGCGATCAAGCATGGCGGGGGACAGGCCAGCCGTGGTCCCTGCCGCCACGTCGATGGCATTTGCCGCGAGGATATCGGCGGATTGGTCGCGCAGCGCCTGGGCCGCAGCTTTCAACGCCTTGGCCTTGGCCGCATCATCCGCTGCGGCCAATACGCGCGACGCAGCGCGCGCTTTGGTGGCTATCGATGCCATCAGGGGCTGATAATCGGTCATATGTTCAACCCGTAGAGAAGTGCCCGCAAAAGGGAAAGGTGCCGTTCATTGCTGGAGCATCCGGCCCACTCGCTACGCGAATCGCGGGAAAAGCTCTGATTTTGCGACTTTTTACGCCGTTCTCTCGATATGTGCATGTTCAGACAATTCACGATTTGTGACATTTGCATCAAGTTTTCCACAGCTCATCGCGTGACTCTTTCGACTCGTCACGAGTCCGGCGCTGGCGATTCGCTCCTGCCATTTTGCTCTGCTACGCGCGCTCAACAAAATAAAACGGGGTGGGTCGTGTCGCTTAAGACCAGAATGTCCGGGTGGAAAAACCGGATAGCTGGATGGTTTATTGACCGCGAATTTTTCATGCGGGCCAATGGTCAAGTCCGGTTCTTGAAACTGAGTGCACAATTGCAGCGCCGCGTTGCGGGCACCGTCGCGTCTGTTGTCGGCCTTTGGCTTGTCGTCACGCTGGGCATGGCCATAAATCAACTGAGCGTTTCGGCGCAGCGCATGGCGTTGAGCGCGCAAGAGGCGAAGGTCGAATCGGCCGAAGAACGCGTCGCCAACTATCGCGGTTCCATTGATGAAGTGGCCAAGGATCTCGAACGGCGGCAGAAGATGCTGGAGAGTTTGAGCGATCAATATCTGGGCGATGTTCCGGAAGCCGAAGCCAAAACGCCTGCAACGGCGAAGCCGGCCGATGAAGACCAAACCGTTAAAACCATCAGTGCCGTGGTGCCTGAGGCCGCTGGCCTTGCGCGGATTGAAGTCCGCCAAATCCAGTTCGCCGAAAAAATGACCAAGGTCGCTTTGGCCCGCACGTCAAAGGCAGAAGCCGCCATCCGGCAGTTCGGGCTGAACCCCGATGTGCTCGCGCGTCAGGCCCGCAACGCACAGGGTGGTGTGTTTGAACCCTTTTTCGGCAGCGCCAAAAAAGATGTTCGCGACCCGCGCTTTTTGAAGCTGGCCGCGTCGCTTAGCCGCATGGATGCCATGGAGCGCGCGCTGGCTGCGATCCCGACATCAAGGCCAGCCGCGGTCATGATGACGTCGAGCGGCTTTGGTTTCCGCAGCGATCCGTTCACCGGCGGGGGCGCGATGCATGCCGGTTTGGATTTCAAAGGCCCGGTGGGCACGCCAATCCTCGCCGCCGCCCAAGGCCGTGTGACTTTTGCGGGCTTCAACGGCGGATATGGCAAGACAGTTGAAATTACACATGCCAACGGACTATTAACGCGTTATGCGCATCTTTCCGGAGTGCATGTCGCGCGCGGCCAAATAGTTAAACGTGGCTTGCAAATCGGACGGATGGGAAGCACAGGGCGATCGACAGGCAGCCATTTGCATTTTGAGGTGCGCCTGAATGGTCGGGCGATCAACCCGAGAAAGTTTTTGGAGGCCAACCCTGATGTTCTCAAAATCCAAACAGTCGCCGGAAAACGCGCCGGCAACGCCGCAAAGGAATCATAACAACGTGCGTAATAGTTCGGGTCATACATTTTCCATCATAGCTTCCGATGTCGAAATCGTCGGCAACCTCACCGCCCGCGTGGATCTGCACGTTGATGGCAAGGTGCAGGGCGACGTGACATGCGGCAATTTGGTGCAAGGCGAAGGCAGCATTATCGCAGGCAAGGTCATTGCCGAATCGGCCAAGCTTTCCGGCCATGTCGAAGGTTCAATCGAGGCCAATGATCTGGTGATCGAATCCACCGCGCGTATCGTGGGTGATGTCGTTTACAGCAACCTGACGATCGCCCCGGGCGGGCAGATTGACGGCAAGTTCCGGCACAAATCATCGAATGCTGCGCCGACCATCGCGCGCACGACCGCCAATGGCAGCAAACAAGCTGATCCGTTGGTTCTTGGGGCCGAATCCAAAATCATCTAAACGATTTCCAACATCGGCAAGATTATTTCCTACAGAAAATGAACGCGGCGTCGCTGCGTTTAAAAAGGGGGACGGCCGGCGCGGAAGCGCTGGTGCGTGCTTCCGGCTGATGGTGTTGGTTGATTAAGGCCCGCTTGTTCCATCAGGCTATTGCCCCCGGGCCGCCTTTGCTGGCTGGCATGCTGTCCATCGGGGGGAAGGTTCGTAAACCCCCAAAGGCTGTCCGCACGGACAGGACGGTTTCCCGCCACACCCAACCATGTTTGCGCTGTTCAGAGCTTGATGCAACAGGCCCTTTTTTGGGCTGAAGCACGCACCCTATCGCGCCGACCGTGCCAACGGGTTGCCCCGCCAGCGTTCCCGTCATCCCGACCAGCGTTCCGGACCGCCGCCTGCATGACGCGAATCAAATAACCCATATGGTTATTTGTAGGAAAGTTGTTTTTGCAACTTACTGTGTCGCCTCTTCGGCCGCTTCGGCTTTTGCGCGGCGGCGGCGGGTGAACCAGATGGCGACGAGCGCCATTTCAAATAATATGCACAGCGGAATGGCCAGCAGCAGTTGCGAGACAACATCCGGCGGCGTCAGGACCGCAGCGATGGCAAATGCGCCGACAATCGCATAGCGGCGCGCGGCACGAAGCTGTTCAAGCGTGACAATACCTGCGCGTTCCAAGAGCATCAGCAGCACGGGCAACAGAAACGAAATGCCAAAGCCGAAAATGAACTTCATCACAAAGCTGAGATAATTGTCGACGCCCGGAAGCGCCTGCTGTTCTACGCCGCCAACATTTCCGCCGAAACCCAAAAGATATTCGAGCGCAACGGGTATCGCCATGAAATAGGCCATCGATGCGCCAAGGATGAACAGCACCGGCGTTGCCAACAAAAACGGCAGAAACGCGCGCTTTTCCTTATTATACAATCCCGGCGCGACAAAGCGCCACAGCTGCGTTGCAAACACGGGGAATGAGAAGAAGCCGGCGGCGAAAAACGCGACCTTTATCTCGACGAAAAATGCTTCAAAGATCGCGGTGTAAATCAGCGTCTTTTGACCGGACTCGAGCAAGGGTTGCACCAGAAATCCGAATATCGGCCGCGCAAAATACAGGCTGACACCAAAGGCGATGGCGAGTGCCAGAAAGCTCCAGAGCAGACGGCTGCGCAGCTCAATCAAATGATCGAGCAACGGCATTTTGCTGTCATCAATATCGTTCATGCTTTGGGTGCCGCTTCTGCAGGGGGCGTATCCATCGGCAATTCGGGCTGACTGTCGGTTGCGGCAACAGGCGCATCGGCAGCAGGCTCGGCATCATCGCCAAGGACGTCCGCGCGCGGATCGGCGGGGTGTTCACGCATGATGCGTTCGTTTTCCGCTTTCCATTTTTTCTCTAATTCTTCGATTTCTGACTGCCGCACCATTTCGTCAAAGCCGGAACGGAAATGCGCCGCGACACCGCGTGCCTTGCCCACCCATTTGCCAACAACGCGCAACGCCTTTGGCAGGTCCTTTGGGCCAATGACCAGCAACGCCACAAGGACGACAAGCAACAGTTCGGAAGACGCGATGTCAAACATTCAATTGGCCAATCCGGCGGGCTGTAACGACGCCAACCTTATCGGATGGCGCGTTAGAGTCAGTGTGGATACTGCCCCAAGATTATTGGGTTTTATCGGTCTGCTTTTCGGCGTCGATGACGGTCGTTGCGCCGATTTGCGGCGGAGCCTTTGGCGCGTCGTCGTCTTCGCTCATGCCTTTTTTGAAGCTCTTAATGCCCTTGGCAACGTCACCCATCATGTCGGAAAAACGACCCTTGCCGAACAAAAGCAAGACCAGAATGCCTACAATCAGCCAATGCCAGATACTTAAACCGCCCATTTCAAACTCCTACCGGGATATGCCCCGAAAATTGCGACTGACGTCGCGTATTTATCACACCTATCTAGGCGTTGTTTTCGTCAATTTCCAGTTCGCTGTCACTTTCTTCGCCCGCAAAATGCATATCGCCCATGGCGGTATCGATCGGATCCAGCAGTCCAGCGGCTTTCAAATCTTCAATACCCGGTAAATCCTTTCGACTTTGTAAACCAAAATGCGAGAGGAATCCCGGGGTTGTGGCGTAAATTAATGGACGGCCTGGCACATCACGCCGACCCGCTGGCCGGACCCAGCCCGCCTCCATCAACACATCCAACGTGCCTTTTGAAATCTGCACGCCACGAATGGCCTCAATCTCCGCGCGGCTCACAGGCTCATGATAGGCAATGATTGCCAGTGTTTCGACAGCCGCACGACTGAGCTTACGGCTTTCTTCGCGTTCGCGGCGCAAAACATAGGCAAGATCGGCTGCCGTCTGGAAATGCCAAGACTTGCCACGCTGGACCAGTTCGATCCCGCGTCCGGCATAATGCGCCTCAAGCTGCGTGAGGGCATCAGCGATATCGACGTCGTCGCCAACATATCCGCGAATCTGTTCAACGGTCATCGGCTGGTCACTGGCGAACAATGTCGCCTCAACCGCGCGCACATGGGGATCGGTTTGTATCATGTTGTCTTCACCCTTAACAACAATGGTGCAAATGTTGTCTCTTGCTGCAAATCGACAGCGCCGCGTTTCGCCAGCTCAAGCGCCGCCACAAAACTGGATGCCAACGCGGATTTGCGCAGCGCAGGCTCGGCATGGATAGGCAGAAACGCCTCGATAGACGTCCAATCGATAGCGCGGCCAATCATCGCGGATACGCGCTCCAGCGCTTCTTCCAATGTAAATGCACCGGCATAGAGCGCCTTCCCAACAATT